>JAEOSD010000050.1 GCA_016840545.1 Promethearchaeota archaeon | reverse complement strand
ACCTATAATATTCGTCTTTAAATCATGTAATGTATTTTCTATTCCCGTAAAAACTTCTAATTCAGCAGCATGGTGTGAAACAATGTCTATATTTTTCATACATGAATTTAATTTATTAAAATCTAAGATATCCCCCTCAATAATTTTAACTGGTTTATTTTGGATGAACTCTTTATTTCCTGTTGAAAAGTTATCATATATTATTATGTTTTTCGCTTTTTCCTTTATAATGCGATCTACTAAATGAGATCCGATAAATCCTGCTCCCCCTGTTATTAAAACATTTTTATCCTTGATTTCCATTATAACTCTTTTTTAATTATTTATATAGATTTCCACTCCTCTTATTATTATCGAAACCTTTAAATTAATCTATTATTTTGTTGAAAATGAAAATTTAACTATTATTATATTGTTAAATACAGTCCCTTTATTATATCTTTCATTATATGTTTCAACAAAAGTTCCCATCTAAAGAGTTGTAGAAAAATTAATTTAAATTATGTTTAATTTCTTAAAGTCATATTTTATTTTAAAAAAAATAATTAACAAATCGATTCTATGCTTTTAATATCACAAATAAACTGGGAAATACTTGAAATTTTCTATTTAATCATTATTTTTCTTAGCGGTTTTCTTGTAACTTATGCATTTATACCTTATCTCATGAAATTCATGAGGAAAAAAAGGTATCTTGGATATGATATTCACAAAAATGCAAAACCTGAAATTCCTGAATCAGGAGGCTTAAGCCTTATCCTTGGATTGACTGTAACTTCGTTATTCTCTATTATTTTTTTTCCTCTTTTGCGTAATGAATTGGTAGTTTTCCTCTTAACGATTTTATTATCCGGAGCAATTGGTTTTATTGATGATCGGATAAAATTAAGATCATTATATAAGATTTTATTAACAATTTTTACAGGAGTAATTATTTTTATGGCAAATTTTTTTGGTTTTATAACCATCAATTCTCCTACAATACCTTTCCTTGGGTTTACAAGACTAACAAGAATTTATCCATTTGTGGCTCCTTTAATCGTAGCTTTTTTTGCGAATACATCAAATATGCTAGAAGGATATAACGGTGAAGGTTCAGGGACATCCTTGATTGCATTATTTTTTCTTCTAATTTGTGCAATAATCTGGAATTCTGCTGAAGCTTTAATATTCATAATTTCTGGAATTAGTGTTTTGATTCCTTTTTTCCTATATAATAAATTCCCTGCTAAAATATTTCCTGGAGATGTAGGTACTTTAGGCATGGGTTCTCTTTTTGCGTGTATTGCATTATTGGGGTCTTTAGAGGTTGCGGTATTTTGCGCACTTCTCATTCAAGTTATTAATAGTTTTTATGTAATTAGTTCTGTAAAAGGGTTTTTAGAAAGCAGTGAGATTCAAACTCAGAAAAACGATATAATCCTTCTAGAAGATGATAGAATAAAAGCTTCGGATCAAAAGGATGCAGCATTAACCTTACCTAGATTAATCTTAGCAAAAGGACCATTAAAAGAACCAGAATTAATAAAACAATTTTATATTATTTCAATTATTTGTGGGATTTTTTCTATAACAGCATTCTTATCTATACAGTGGACATTGGGAAATTTAGATGATCTTACATTTCTTCTTTTTTTCATGATTTTTTTAGTTTTAATAATATTAATTTCATACCTTTTCCCCAGAATCAGAGGAACAGTAATTTTAATGATAATCCTTTTAGGTATAATTAGTATATCATTCATTTTTATCGATTCTGTTATTATGTCGATTTTTCAAGAGGATATTAACTTAGGAATAATTATTATTCCCAGTAATATCCTTTTTTCGATACTTTTTGTTGCTCCAGGATTGATATTATGGTATTTGTTAACAATCAAATTTTTTTGGAGAGAAATTGACAAAATGAAAGAGTTGGGGACATAGACTTTTATGTATACTATGATTCCCTTTAATTAAAACCCAATATTAATATTTTTCATAAAATTTTTACAATCATAATTTTTATTAAATTACTTTAAGGCAATCATGAAAAAAATATTAGTTACTGGTTCTGGAGGTCCAGCAGGAGTAAACTTTCTAAAATCATTGAACTTAGTCAAAGAGAAAATCCAATTATATGGCACAGATATTAATCCTTATCATTTAGAATTTGGAAAACCCTGGACAAAAAAAATGTTTTTAGTTCCTCGTGCTGTTTCGGATCAGTATATACCAAGCCTAAATGAAATAATAAATCAATATAAAATAGATTTTATCCATCCTCAACCCGATATTGAGGTCTTAAATATTTCTGAAAATCGTGAAAAGCTTAACGCAATTACATATTTACCAAAAAAAGATACAATTCGAATTTGTCAAGATAAATTTTCTAGTGCTGCTATTTGGAGAAAAAAAAGTTTTCCTTCTGTTAGAGCCATTGAAATAAGGGATACCCATTTAGAAAGTGATCTGGAAAATGCCTTTAATAAATTAGGAGAAAAATTATGGATACGTGCCAAAAAAGGTGCTGGTGGCACCGGAAGTACTCCAGTTGAAAATGTAGAGACTGGAGTTAATTGGATAAAATATTGGCGTTCCCGCGGAAAAAAATGGGAATTTATTGCCCAAAAATATTTACCAGGCAGAAATATCGCTTTTCAAAGTATTTTTAAAAATGGAGAATTAATTACTTCACAAGCTAGAGAAAGAATTGAATATATTTATCCCTATCTCGCTCCTTCAGGGGTAACAGGAACCCCTATAGTAGCTAAAACTATACATGATGATAATGTAAATAAGATGGCAACTCAGACAGTAATAGCAATTGATCCAGACGCAACAGGAGTATTTTGTGTTGATTTAAAAGTGGATAAATTCGGAGAAATTTGCCCTACAGAAATTAATGCAGGTAGATTTTTTACAACGAGCTATTTTTTCTCATACGCGGCTAAAAAATTCAACAATCCTCTAGCAAATATGCCTTATATTTTGGTAAAACTTGCATTTAAAGAATCGATACCTGAAGGTCAAAAATTCAATATATTACCAAAAAATCTCTATTGGATAAGACATATAGATTGCGCTGAGCATTTAATTGAAGGAAACGATTAATTTTTATCCAAAAATATTTCATCTTTTATTATTCATTATTACATCTACAGGGCTTATTACCGCACTTTTTACACTGATTTGGGTATTTATTAATGAGTGCATGCTCTAAATCAATATTCAATAAATTTGCTAATGAATTTGTCCACGCAATGATATCAGCTAATTCTTCTGAAATTTTATTAGTATCAATATTATCTTTTTTTAAAAGTGTCGCTAATTCACCGATTTCCTCAACTAACCAAATGAATGTATTTTTAACTCCTCTCTTACAATCTTTCTTAAAATATAACTCTTTTATTAAATCTTGAAACTCAGAAATCTTCATAATAAAATCTTGCAAAGTAAAATAAGAATAAGTTATTTAAATTTAAGATTAAAAAAACCATTCAAAAATACCAAGATGAGCAAAAATTACAACTAATATTAATGCAACTGTCATAATAACTGTACCAATAGGTCCTACCTTTATACCAATAGAACTATCCTCGAAAAATCTCATTAACCCCGCTCCCCCCATAGGCATTGGAGCAGTTCCACTTCGTCTTTTTCGGCGTCTTGATTGGGATTTGCTTCTAGTAGACATGATTTTCTAATTTATCAAAAAGATTTTAATCAAGAATTATTTAAATATAGAATTCTATTAATATTAAGTTTTATCCCGAATCATAAAAATAAAATTAAATAAATTTTTATTATTTATTTTAATTATTTGTAGTTAATTTAAAGAGTAAAATATAAAAATATGTTTAGAAGAAAAAAAATTTGTTTATTAGCTTTAGGATTGATTTTTCTAATGATTCTAATACCAAATATTCAATATAATTCCGAAAACAACAAGCGTAGCGAGGAATATATAACTCCAAAATTATCTGCTAGTTTAGAGGGAGCAGAAAATATATTAATTACAGATATTTTACGAACCATCAATGTTAGCGGATATGATCTAGTAAATTTTAAAGACGAATTAAGAATTCTAAATCAAAATAATAATCCCATAACTTCAATATTTATTCCAATACATATAAACAAATCAAGTGATGTAATATTTTGTAAAGCAACGGGAGAGAGCAAGAATACTCTGTTAACTGAAAGAGCCCATCTTATTTTAAACGATTATGAACTAATAGCTATCTATTTTGATTCACCACTACTACCCCATCAAAAAACAACTATATCTTTCTACCATTCACATAAAGATAGTTTAATTTACTATACTTTATTAAATGAAGAAAATCAAATTCAGCAATATATGAATATCACAGAATCTCTTTTTCCAATTTTACCCTATAAAGCAGGAGGTGGGATAATCCAGACACAAATAATATTCCCTAAGGCTTCTGATATAGTATATTATGATAAGGTAATTGACCTTGGATTACCTATCACACCAACTACATTAGTATATGATTTGAGTCAAAGTGTTTATTTTGATCATGTGGACCCATTTCTAGCAAATTTCAATAAATCTCAACAAGAAGTCTTAATTTCTTTTCAAGACAATAGATTTTCCAAAATGGAATTCGAAAAAATCAATCGGGAAATAAATATCTCACCGTGGGGTATAATTAAAGTTAAAGAGAATTACATACTCCAAAATCTGGGAGCAATCGATATAAGTACTTTCCCTTTACACGTTCCCTATAGCACTATAAATGTACGTGTGTATGATAATCTTGGTGATATTGGTGGGGGGGATGTTGTTTTAGATGATAGTGAGACATTTTCAAATAAAAAATCATTTATTATTAATTTAGCTCAAAATAGAGTCCCTTTAAAACCATTATCTAAAATTAGTTTTACTGTAGAATATGTTTTAGACATATATGAGTATACTTCACTAAATTGGTTTCAAGAATCAATCCAAATCAATTTATTTACAACAACCTTTGAATGTTTGGGTAAGGAACAAACTATTAATGTTGTCATTCAAGGATGTAATAATTTAGAATATGTGTCGCTCCCACCTGATGCGATAATTGATACTGGAGCTTCAAAAACTTTAGTATATAACTTTGAATTTGTAACCTCAATTGAATCTAAAATGATCCAATTCACTTTTTCAATTGATCTATTTGAATTATTACTTAGACCAATTATAATTACTTTAATCATTGGACTTTTGGCATCAATTTACGTCATAATAATTAAAATCAAAAAAGAAAGAGAAGAAAAATTTGTAACTGAAAAAGTTGAAATACCAATAGAGGAACTTCGAGAATTCTGTTCATTACATGAAGAAAAAAATGCTTTAGTTTTAGAAATTAGAAGAGCGGAAGAAGATGCTAAACGTAAAAAAATAGCAAAGAAAATATACAGTAATCTCTTAAGCAAAAACACCACCAAAATAGAGCAAATCAAACAAGAATTACTTCCATTTAAAAAAGTTTTAATGGATACTAATGAAACTTTTGAAAACATTATCAAAAAATTAGATGTTTTAGATGCTGAAAGAGAAAGCGTGAATGATAGTCTAACTTTATTAGATAATCGATATAAAAAAGGTAAGTTACCCTCTAAAGCTGCTTATCAAAAGCTTCTTGAAGATTTCATGAAAAGGAGGAGAAGGATTGATCGAACAATAGATAAAAATATTCAACAGTTAAGAAGCTATTTATTATAAAAATTATTTTTTTTCTCTAAAAAGGGATTTTTTGTATGAAACCATGGCTATTTGACATTTTGGCATGCCCTATAGATAAACACTTCCCTTTAGAATTATATATATTTTCATTTGGAACAAAAGAAGATGAATTTCAATCATTTGTAAATAATTATAAGAAAAGAGATTTAGAAATTGTTAAAAAAGAAAATATTATTGAAATCTATCGAGAAAACGATAATTTATATATCAAAGATAATATTATCATCGAAAAAAGTCATATTAAAAAATACCTTGAGTTAATAATTTTAAGTATTAACGAATTTGATTTTATATACGATAATTCATCAAATAAAGCTAGCAAATTATGTTTCAATATAATTAAAAATGAAATTAAAAAAAAAATTATAAACTATTCCCAAATTTTACAACTTGATCAGATTGAAACGATATTACCGGAATTATTTTTTGTAAATAAAATTAAACTCGAAACTGAAATTGAATCAGGGTTGTTATTATGTCCAAAATGTGAACGTTGGTTTCCCATAAGAGAAAGTATTCCACAAATGCTCCCAGATGAATATAGAATTGAAAAAGAAGAAATTGATTTTTTAAAGCTTAATAGTAAATTATTAGACGAAAATTTTTTTAAACACGATTTAAAACCATTTAATATTTAAATTCTAATGAATTTATTTATTACATAAATAAAAGCCCGGTGGTGTAGCGGCCAAGCATATGGGGCCTTGAACCCCGTGACCACGGTTCGAATCCGTGCCGGGCTATAATTACAACTTTTTTTAACTACTAATTTGAACTCAATCTTAATTCGAAAGGAATTAAATACAAGTATAATTAGTAAATTAAGATAAAAGATTTTAAAGAAATTTAAAAATTTAACAACGATTTGTTACCTTAATAAAGTTTAATTTAGATGTCCTTTTTAAAAAATTAATATGAAAAGCCCCATTAAAAATATCTTAAATCTTTTGCGAATAAGACAGTATTATAAAAATTTATTAATTTTCGTAGGTTCTTTCTTTGGTGGAAAATTATTGGATATTTCACTGTTACCACTTCTTATTTTAGGCTTTATTATTTTATGTTGCGCATCTTCAATTAATTATATTATAAATGATATAATCGATATCGAAAAAGATAAGCTACACCCAGAAAAATTAGAAAAAAAAGCCCTTGCTTCTGGAAGACTTTCTGTAAAGTTTGCGCTGGCATTAATAGCATCTCTTTCTACAATTATAATAATTTTATTAATATTTTTAATCCCAAATTTAAATTTCATCATCATGCTGGTATTAGTATTTGGAACAGGACAATTTTATAATTACCTCTTTAAAAAATTTGCATTTATTGATATTTTAGTCTTAGCATTAATTTACCTATGGCGTGCATTAGCAGGGTGCGTCTTGATAGATGTTATTGTATCTCCTTGGTTAATTTTTGCGGTATATGAAGTTGCTTTATTTTTGGTTATTGCAAAAAGAAAAGGAGATTTAATCTTATTAGGAGAAGAAAAAGCTAAAGTACATAAAAAAATCTATGAACAATATAACATGAAATTATTAGAACAATTCCATACGATTACTGCTACTACTATCTTAATTACTTATATTATGTATTTGATATTTCAATTCTATATATTCGAAGAGGAATTGAGATTTCTTTATCAATACTTAATAATCTTATCTATACCAACTATGTTTTATATTATTATTAGGTATATGTATTTAACCACAGCGAAACCTGAAATTGCTCGGAGTACTGAAAAAGTAATTTTCGATAAGGGAATCCTTATCGCTGGGTTATTATTAGGTGCAATATTCTTTTTTACTTTTTATTATATAGATATAAAGCAGATTTTATATGATTTGTTTAAAATATCTTTACCTTAATTTTTAATTTGACCTTCTTATGACCATTTATATTTAGAAGATTATTCAAGTTCCAAATCCAAATATGATATGGTTTCATAACAAATTCCTAAACATCCATTCAAAATCTTATTTGAACATTTATCTGGAGTATCTCTTACAGAATGAATATATTTTGAATCCTTATCTGAATGAAAACATGCAACCTGAAAAGAACTTTTAGGTTTCTTACTTAAATGTCGAAATGAAATATAATCACCTGCTGGTTTACGCACTTTATCAAATACTTCTAAAGGTATACTTAGTTTCCCTGCGGATTGTTGAATTATTTTATTTAAATTTTTATTTAGTGCTTTTTTTCTTACTAGTCCCTTTTTATTAAAGAGTCCTATATATGTACCTACCATATCTATATTAACATTCATAGATTTGTTGAGATCATATTTATTTGTGAGATAATGTTTATTTTTTTTTATATAATTTTTTGAACCTTTCAGTCCCCATTCCTCAGCTCCACACCAAACGAATAAAACGTCATAATTTTCAAGTGGTTTATTTTTTATTAATTTAGCTAATTCAATTAAAATAGAAACCCCACTTGCATTGTCTATGGAACCAGTTGATTTATTTGCAATAAAGAAGAATAAAAAAATCGGAATTACTACACTTAAAGAAATTATTGAAATTATACTAACTAAATAAATAAAAATAACATTATAAACGGTAATTGAAAACAAATTAAGTGCTATCCAAACTGAAACAAACATATTTAGACCAATATATGGTAAGAAAACAATCTTAATTATAAATAATAATGCATTTTGAACTTTATAAGAGATCCGTGAAGATACAGAATCATAATGAGCAGAAAAAATAATAACTGGCCTATTTTTTACCCTCCTTCTAGCTTTTATGGTAGCAATTAAGTTTTTAGATTGTTCTTTTTGTGTAAACGAAATCTTCCTAGTTTTTTGAAACATGTATTTTATAAAAAAAAAGAGTACAATTACTAAGAATAGACGAAAAACAAGTAAATATGCTAATACCATTAAATAAATAGTTTTCATTAAAAATCTTATTGGGCTACTCCATGCAAAATATTCTAATTTGAAATTAATACTATTATCAATAAGTTCTTCTTGCAAATAATTAACAGCTTTTGTTTCTCCTACAGTTGCTGCTGAACGATCAAAAGCTAAAAGATTAACATGTTTAATAGTATCTAATCCATCAAATATTTTTTGTTCTAATACTACGACCATTTTATCTCAATTTATAATTTTATTGATCCTTTATAATTTTAATTATATCAGAAGTTTAATAAAAAGTAATTTTTAAAATGCCTATTAGAAAACTTTATTTTGAAAAATTTAAAATTTATAATGATGAAACTAGTTCAATATATTTACAATACGTAAATTCTGATTATTTTCACATAACAACAAAAAAAAGGTAAAACTTATAAGTTTACAAATTAACAAAACTAATTAACTACTAATCTAAAAAAAATATAAAAAATCAAAAATCATTAAGTGATATAAATATGGAAATGGAAAAAAAAAATGTAGCAATCATTATTCTTGCCATAGCATTAATCGCCTCAGGCGTTGGCAACATCATTCTTGTTTTAGAACCACAATTTGAGCCTGAATACGGATTACGGACTGTTAAATTCGGTAATATGTATATAGCTGAAGATATAGACCCTCAGTATTCTTGGGATTCTGCTTCTTTTGACGCTGGTATGATGGTTTGGGAGCAATTATTCAAAAATAATTTGACTGCTCCTTCCCTAGGAGTAGAAATGAACGCCTTTCCCTTGCTTGCGACTGATATGGGTACTTACGATGTAACAGGAACAGAGTTAACTGTTAACCTTAAATCAGGGGTTAAGTTCCACGATGGTACCGATTTTAATGCCGATGCGGTCGTATGGAGCTTTATGAGATTACTATACTTGATGAATACTACATGGAATGGAGGTCCTCACCCTTGGGGCACTCTACCTGGAACAGTTTTTTATAACATTCCCACTATTGTCGATTCGTTATATTATGTTCAAGGTGTTCCAATTATTGAAAACGTTGAAGCTATTACTCCAACACAAGTAAAGTTTACGTTAAGTGAACCTTATGGTGTTTTCCGCGCTTTATTAACATTCCCAGCGTCATCTATCGTGTCTCCTTTTTCTACACCTAAATTAGACTATATTAATCCAGCTGAAGTTGATGTTGTAGGTGCTGGTAATCCTCTATCATCATATGGACCCTGCATTGGAACTGGTCCTATGGTAATAGAAAAGCTTGAAACTTATGAAGTAAGATTCTCCGCGTTTGAATTTTATCATCGACCTCGAATAGCTTTTGATGTTTTAGTGCATGTCAAAATTGAAGATGGTGATGCCAGAAATATGGCAGTACTTTCTGGTGCTGTAGATATTGTCACAGATCCATTCTTCTCATACTTCCCCACAATGATAGCTGAGCCAAAAGTTACTCTTTTAGATACGGGTACAGTAAATGCTATTACCCAATATATGGGTATCAATAACAAATGGTATAACATAACATGGAGAAATGTATTTTCATACGCATTCAACTATACGGGAGTAATCGATGGTATAATGGAAGGATATGGAGTTAGAATGAAATCACCTGTACCACCAGGAATTAAGTACCATAATGAAACATTCGATTGCCCAACCTATAACCTTGCAACGGCTAGAACATATATGCAGAGCATGGGTTATGGAGTTGGATTTACTACAGACGCAGAATGGGAGGCAGCAACGTTCTTAACTATGAACTATACCTATAACACTGGCAATTTAGTCAGAGAAGGTGTATTCGATATAGTAGAAAAAGCCTTTGACAAAGTAGGAATAGTTGTAGAGGATGCGGGTATGACATGGGAAGATATGAAAGACCGCTTATACAACAGAAGGGTATCAAGTGCTGGCTATAATGCTATGCATATTTGGTGGGTCGGATGGCTCCCTGATTATAACGATCCTGAGAACTTTATTAACCCATTAATGAGTCCGGATTCATCCAGTAACGCTGCTCAAGTAAATGATGCTTATCTAAATACATTAATGCTTCAAGGAACCCAAGAAACTAATGAACAAGCAAGAAAACTCATTTATTGGGAGATTCAACGATATGTCGTTGAAGACCTCAGACATTGGCTATTCGGCTACCATGGTATGAACTTTGATTGCTTTGACAAAGACCTTAAAGGATGGGTTGGGAACCCAATCGCATATAATGATTTCTACGGAACTTACTGGGCCGGAGAACTTAGAACAGGCGAATATGGATATATGGAAAATGGATTTATCCCTACCTAATCTAAGCGAAAGCAGATATGCGTAATTAATCAAATTAAATTCTAATTTTTTTTTAATTTTTTTTTGTCATTCATCATTCCCAAATTAAAATTACAAAAGAATGAACCAATAAGAACCAATTAAACTATTTAGAATTGGTGTTCAGATTTTTGAACAGAAGGTATTAGGGATAGTTTTAAAAACCAAGAAATCAAAGAATTATTTGAAAAATATATGAAAAAGACATCTAACTTAAATGTGGCATTAACGATTTTTGGAGTCAATTTTGCTTTATCACCAATATTTAGCATTAATATCGATTTGAACCCTAAAACTATTGAAGATTTGGTATTAAATTGCGGAGGTGCATTCTTATGAACTCAAAAGGCTTATTTACAAGTCCCCCTCCTAAATTAAAATCATTTAAAAATGATATTGCTCCAATTGGGTTTTACTTTGATTTATTTGCCCTTGATCTCTTTAAAATTCCTATAATGCCCGTTCCGATGAGAATCGACAAAATATCGAATGGAAAGCCCACCTTATTTATTGTTCCTAACATTAATAAATTAAATAGACTATGTGAAAAATTGAATTTATCTTTAAATTTCGAATTATTTTTCATTATGGGATTTAAAAATCTAATAAATTATACAAAAAAAAAATATAGAGAAATAACATTTCGTGCGTTAGGAGATAATCAAATTATAGATTGGTTTAATTATTCAAAAGTAATACACGCAGATATCTCTTACCTTATAAATGATTTTACATTTTTAACTTCTGAATTTTTAAAATTATATTCAAAAATTGATTTTAATAAGGATTTAGAAGAATACCATCCTGAAATGATCCAGTACTGTAGCACAATAATTAAATTTTTAAAACATAGAATAGAAAATAATATATTAGAAAATGAATGTGAAAATATTATTAAAACTGAAAAATTATATGAGGAAAGGGAAAATAAATATTTTCCAAATATAATTTCTCTAAAAATTTATAATTCTAAAATAAAGAAATGGAAAGGTATGAATTTCGTTCCATATTTGATCTATGATGATCTGTTTGATTCATTTTCCTATAACAAGAAATTATTATATGGAGAAAATTATCCACTGTTTGATTTACAATTATGGAAAGAAAATAATATAATTAATAACGGATCGAAAACTAACGAATTTGATTTTAAAAAATTTCTTTATAGTCTTAATATAAAAGATTTAGAATAGGCAATGTTATTATGAAAAAAAAAATTGAAATTGGACGGCAGTCCAAATTTATTTTAGCATGTTTATTAATTCATTTCTTATACTTTGGATATATATGTAATGTGTTTGAAAAATCAATTGGAGAGAATATTCTCTTTTTGTATAAAGTAATGTTTAATCCCCAGTCATATTTATCCCTAATTATATTATTCGGTATTATTTTTATTACTGTATTCAGAGAAAGATTTTTTGAATATGGGATAAGAAATAGTATGTGGTTAATTCTGTTTATCATATTCGAGTCATGGATATGGTATTGGTTTATTAATGGATTTGATATTCTCATAATTTTTACATTTTTTATAAGGTATGAAGCTTATATATCAATTCTTTCGTTAGTAGGTGTAAATTTGCTATCAGCATTTCTTGGCGCTATTTTAAAAGAAAAATATTTAAAGTATCTTGAAAAAGTTAAAGAAATTTCCTAATCTATCAAAAAATTAAAAAAAAAGAAAAAGAAAAAATGTATGTAGGGTGATCTAATAATCTATGAGTATGATTAAATATATCTTCAAGAGAGTCCTAAGTATGATACCAGTGTTATTTGGTGCTTTATTTCTAACATTTGTTCTTTCTAGAGCCATGCCAGGTGATCCTGTTTCAGCATACCTCCCAGCAAGAGCCACTCCTGAACAATATTGGGCGGCATACTATGCATACGGATTTCATCTTCCCATTTGGCAACAATTCTTTATATACCTTGGGAACATATTCACAGGAAATTGGGGTAATTCGATAAATGTTGCTAAAGGTGTACCTGTTTGGGATTTAATTTGGGAGCGGCTACCTAGAACAATAGATATTACCCTCTTTTCAATGATTATTGCTACATTTATAGGAATTAAAGCCGGAGTAACTTCTGCAAAGCATCGAAATAAATGGAAGGATACGGTTTTTAGGGGTACGGCCCTTATAGGCGTGTCAATCCCTGTTTTTTGGTTAGGGCTATTATTGCAATATTTTATCTCTTATCAATTGGGTTGGCTACCTAATATGCACTTTAAAGATGCTGCATATCCAGATCCTCCTGTGGTTACAGGTTTTAGAATAATTGATTCGTTAATATCAGGGCAGTGGTACTTAGTAACGGATTATTTAGTCCACTTGGCACTACCAGTTTTCTCCTTATCATTTATTTTTCTCGCATCAATTACACGGCAAACTCGATCAAGTATGCTTGAAGTACTTCAACAAGATTATATAAGAACTGCTCGTGCAAAAGGGTGTAAAGAAAAAGATGTAATTAAGAAGCATGCTCGGAAGAACGCATTAATCCCAACTGTTACAATTATTGGATTAAACATTGGAGGGTTATTAGGCGGAGCATTTTTAACAGAAACTACTTTTAATTTATTTGGAGTGGGCAATCTTTTGTTAGAGGCAATTACAGGTCGTGATTATAGTACCCTTAATGCAATTGTAGTTATGACAACGTTAGTTTTTATAATCGTGAATTTATTTGTGGATATAATTTACGCCTATTTAGATCCTCGAATAAAATATTAAATTTTATAATTCAAAAAGGTGGAAAGAAAAATGAAACAAGAAGTAAGTCTTGAACAATTAAAAGGAGAGTTAGAAGCTGAAGAAGAGAAAAGTGCTAGTAAAGCTGTTTTTAAGTGGTTCTTCAAAAATATTAAATTCCTTCTTATTCCTGCTTCAAGGTTAGAAGAACTTACGATGCGAGAACGTGAATACGAAAAGTCGGTGAGTAAAAGAAAGTTTCTTAAAAGATTAAAATCAATATTAACCATTATTGGAGTTATTCTGGTGCTTTATGTTATAACCCTAGCTGTATTTGGTGCTTGGATTTCTCCATTTACCTTTGCAGAAGCTGATGACGTGTATGGCGTATATTGGACAGCACCCTCTCCATTACATCCTTTAGGAACCACCTATATGGGGCGAGATGTGTATGCGAGAATGATATATGGAGCCAGAGCTTCATTAACTATGGCTTTACCCGCAATAGGAGTAAGCCTTGGTTTTGGTATTCTTTTTGGACTAATATCTGGTTACACAGGTGGTTGGCTCGATACGATAATTATGAGGCTTTTTGATATTATGCTTGCATTCCCTGCGTTAATCTTTGCGATAGTTATAGTATCTATCTTTGGAAGACAATTAAATAATATTATCATGGCTTATGGTATTCTTGGTATTCCTTATTACTCACGATTAATAAGGGGAAATGTATTACAAGCAAAGGAATTACCGTATATCCAAGCAGCAAAGGTAGCTGGTGCGAAAAACTGGAGAATAATGTTTAGACACATTCTACCAAACACTATCCAACCAATAATAATATCTTTTACATTGGATATCGGAGGCGTCATCTTAAGTTTTGCCGGTCTTGCATTTCTGGGGTACAGCGATCCAGATTTAATAGAATGGGGTAGAGATATCAGTTTAGCCCGCGGTCATATTTTAACAGCACCTTGGGCGTCTCTTTGGCCAGGAGTGATGATTATCATCACAGTGTTAGGATTCATGTTACTTGGTGATGGGTTGCGAGATGCTCTTGATCCAAGATTGAAGAATTTATAAATTTTTTATTTTTTTTTAAAAAAAACAATTAGATTAAGCTTGATGATAAAGAAAAATGGAAAATGTAGAAGAAAAACAAGTAATTAAAGAAGAAGTATCATCAATAAAAAAAGTGGCTAAGAAACTACTTGAGGTTAAGAATTTAAGAACCTATTTTTACACCGAAGAGGGTGTTGTAAAAGCTGTAGATGGTGTTTCATTTGATCTGTATGAGGATGAAGTCCTCGGTTTAGTAGGTGAAACTGGTTGTGGAAAATCGGTTACAGCATTATCCATTATCGGCCTTGTAAGAGAACCAGGTAAGATAATAGATGGATCTATAAAACTTAAAGGTGAAGAGCTACTGGATTTAGAAGAAAAAAACATGAGGACTCATAGAGGTAAGGATATAACTATGATCTTCCAAGATCCTTTAAATTCACTTAATCCAGTTATGAGCGCTGGGGTGCAAATTGGTGAAGTCTTTTTACTTCATCAAGAAGATGAACTTAGAAGATTTCTAGATGAAAGAGTTCTAGAAAGGAAACAAAAAATGGAAGAACGTAAAGAAATAAAGGAAGAATTAAAGGATAGTGAACTGTCAGAAGATCAAAAAGAAGAATTCAAAATTAAAATTAAAGAAGCCAAAGAAAAAATACCAAAAATACCTTATCTAAAAGATATATTAAATGAGAAAATAGAAAGAATCATTAAAGAAGTGGGTATTGCAGATGCAAAAGGAATATTAAAAAGATATCCACATGAACTTAGTGGTGGAATGAGACAACGTATAATGATTGCTATGGCCCTTTCTTGCGAACCACTGTTATTAATTGCTGATGAACCAACAACTGCTTTAGATGTTACCATTCAAGCTCAAATTTTAGATTTGATGAAAGACTTAAAATTGAGATTTAATACGTCTATTCTGATGATTACTCATGATTTAGGAATTATTGCTGATTTATGTGATAGAGTCGCAGTGATGTATAGTGGTAATATAGTTGAGTATGCTACAGCAGAACGTTTATTTAAAAATCCTCGCCATCCCTATACACAAGGATTGATTGGAGCAATTCCTAGTATTGAAAAAAAAGACCAAAAGTTAAAGGTTATTCGTGGTATGGTTCCCAATTTAATATATCCTCCAGCAGGTTGTAGGTTTCATCCTAGGTGTGATTATAGAATGGAAATATGTGATAAAGTAAAACCGAAACTGAATGAAATTGGCGAAAGATATTTTGTAGCATGTCATCTTTTTGATCCAAAATATCGTGATTCACCCAAATATGATTGGAGCAAAGAGAATATTTAAAATTAGATTTAAAGTATAAATCAATTATAATAGAAGAAGAATTAATATGACTGTAAGTAAGGAGAAATATGAATATTCAAAAAATGACTATTCAAAAAGTAGCAAAAAAGTTATTTTATCTGTAAGAAATCTTAAAACATATTTCCCTATATATGGTGGACTTTTTAAGAGAAGAATAGCAGATGTTAAAGCAGTTGATGGTGTTTCCTTTGATATGTATGAGGGAGAAACTTTGGGTTTAGTTGGAGAAAGTGGATGTGGTAAAACTACTGTAGGAAATACCATTTTAAATCTAGTCAAACCTACAGCGGGAGAAGTCATTTATCGAGGTAAAAAATTAATCATCTCCAAAAAATTACATAAAAAACAAATGAAAGAAAAAGAAAAACCTGAATTAAAGCTAACTAAAGTACAAAAAAAAGACGCTAAAGCAATTGATTATACCACAGAGATTCGTAAAAAAATACAACTGGTATTTCAAGATCCAGACTCATCTTTGAATCCTCGTTGGAAAATTGTAAACATTATTGGTGAACCACTTAGAATATTAGAAGGAATGAAAAAAAGAAATAAAATCCGTGCTAGAGTTCTTGAATTATTAGAAACTGTTTCGATGAAAGCAGAACATCTAGATCGATTTCCTCATGAATTTTCAGGGGGTCAAAAACAAAGAATAGTCATTGCTAGAGCTCTAGCATGTAATCCTGATATAATGATTCTGGATGAACCAACCTCTGCCTTAGATGTATCAGTTCAAGCACAAATATTAAACCTTTTAAGAGACCTTCAATCTCAATTCAATTTATCGTATATGTTTATTACCCATGATTTAAGTGTAGTTCATCATATAGCTGATAGAATTGCTGTTATGTATTTAGGTAAATTTGTTGAGAGAGGTCCTATAGAAAAAGTTTTCTATCATCCTGTTCACCCATATACAAAAGCTTTATTATCAGCACGCCCAACTTTTGATCCTACTTCAAGAATAACTAGGATAATCTTAGAAGGTGATGTACCAAGTCCTATTAACCCTCCCGAGGGATGTGCTTTTAATCCTAGATGTTATGAAAAAGGTAAGCATATAGGGTGTGGGAAGGAGGATCCTGTTGAGATCAAGATAAGCGAAGATCATTATATCATGTGTAGACCATTTGCTAAAGAAGAAAAATCTTATGAAGGAATGGAATATATTTCTGATTAAATTTCTTTTTTTTTAAAAACCTAATTTATTTAATTTATTAATTTTTAAGCATTTTATTAATGAAATTCTATTTTTATTTTTAATAAAAAAATTAAATAATTGAATATTAAAATTCAAAATGTCAACAAATAGACCCCAAATTTTTATAATAAATACTTCTCCTAAAACTGTTTTGGAAGATTATAAAAGATTAATGGATTTAACAGAGTATCAGAAATACTATTCAAAAAGAAAAAAAATTATCATTAAGCTTAATTTGAGTTGGTCGAAATTCTTTCCCGCATGTTCAAGCCCTCCATGGCAAGTAGAGGGTGTTTTGAAAACAATGATTGAGGATGGTTATGATTCTGAAAAATTATTTACAGCAGAAAATAGAACTGTGGTTACAAATATTGAAAAAGGTTTAAAAGGAAATTGTTGGTGGCCAATCATAAGGAAGTATAATGCATGGTTTATACCCTTAACGCGTATCCCTTTTGTCCCTTATGAATCGCTGAGACCGAAATTCTTGAATTTAAAAACCCAGAAATTACTTGCTTTAGATTCTAAAATATTTCCTGAAGGATTTAAAATACCAAAATTTTATATCGGGAAATCTATTATTCATCTTCCAACGATGAAAACTCATGGACATACTGGTGCTGTGGGAGGATCATTAGAGCATACCAAAAGTGAAATGAAACATGGTGGAATTACCTGTGCTATGAAGAATGCTTTTGGTGGGTTACTAACAAAAAGAAGGCATTTTTCCCACCAATATATGAGTGAAGTCCTTGTTGATTTACTAATAATTCAAAAACAAATACACCCAAATATTATGTCTATAGTTGATGGTACTGTATGCGGAGATGGAGCTGGACCTAGGACTATGATACCAAAAATTAAGAATATTTTACTCGCTGGATATGATCAAGTAGCTGTTGATACAGTTGTTTCTAAAATGATGGGTTTTGATCCATTAAAATTACCTGCTATAAAACTAGCTCATGATATGGGATTAGGATGCGGCGATCTCGATCAAATTGAATTAGTAGGTGAAAATGTTTCAAATATCAATTGGAACTTCAATGTGAAGAGAAGTTTAGTGATTTGGGGTGATCAGATGGTTAGAAAAGGTCCCTTACAATTCATGTATCCATTGTTTAAGAGTGATCTTTTTTTTATGGGACCAATCATGGCATCTATGATATTTCATGATATGTTCTGGTATCCAACTATAGGAAAACGTAG
>JAEOSD010000049.1 GCA_016840545.1 Promethearchaeota archaeon | reverse complement strand
CCATGAGTACAAGCTACTGGACACATCACACCAGCTTCTCCATTTTCATATAATAAAAACATTTTCATAAATCTACTCCATGCTGTATTTCTATTTGGATCCCAGAGTCCAAGGCTAAATACTTCCCGCTCTAAGGTTTCTGTTTCCCAACAGCGTTCGATTCTGTCAATTCGATGATTATGTGCATCATAATGTTTAATTTTAGTAACTTTAATTCTATTTTCTAGTTCGGCTGCTTTATCAGAAAGATCCTTCCATTTATACGAAACATAATCTGATAAAGCAGAAAGGTCACGATTGATTATCTCATATTGATCAGGAGGACAATAATGTCTGACTAAAACTTGAAGAAATTCATCATCTCGATAATAATTAAAATTATCTCTTACATATAGATAATCATCAAAAGAATATGGATTATCTCTGTTGCCTTCTTCATTAGACACGTTAATAACCTTATATTAAAATTATTTTAAATAACGATATTAATCATTTAATTTCCCTATATTATAAAATTAATGCAATTCAAAAAGTAGAATTTTCTACATTAAATGCCAAGAAAAGTATTATTATTCCTTTTGATCTGAACTATCATTCTCAGAATCTTTAGAAGCTTTTGCGTGGGCGTATTTTTTAACATTAATCCTTTCAGTTCTTCTTATCTCACTTTTTCGCGAACGTGGAACTTCAACTTCAACAATTTCAAAATCCTCTTCTTTAGGAACATATATTTTATCTTCGCCACCTTCAGGTATAGAGACTATTTTACTTTTAACTATCGTACAATTAGATAATGGATAGATGGTTTTAGCAACTCTGGTAATTTGATTCTCAAATTCGTGATAAATGATTCCATTAGAGAACTTCTCATGATTCAGATTTTGAGCAAATTCTTTAAGAATTTCTGAGATAATTTTCCTAATAATTACTTGCTGAGAACTTCTTGCTCTTCTTATTGTGGTACATATGGTGGTAAGCCGGAAAATCCATTTATCTTTTGTGCTTAGGTTTAGAATTACTTGAACTTTTGAACTTCCTCTCCCGATTAAGGACCGTATATAATCATTTGTATACTGATGACCCCAAAAAATGCTATTACATGTATTTCCTTCTGGATTCAAATCTATGATTTTAAATTTTAGCTTTAAACTTATATCTGTATAATCGTGGGTGATATCATATAATAGAATTTCAACTGTTCTTCCTAATATATTATTTTGGAAACCAATAACTTCCCCAATCTCTCTAAAATTGAAACTCTTTGGAGCTATTACGGTGAACCAATTTTTATCTTTGAAAGATATTTTTTTAGTTTTAGGTTTCCTTTTTCTAGTTTTCTGACTCATTGTAAGATTACCTCATCACTATCGTTCTTATCTTTTCTGGATCGTATTTAAAATCTGCTTCAAGTTCTCCCTTCTTTTTGTAATATTTGATTAGTCTATAAACCTTTGATTCAGTTCTATTAAGACCCTTTTTAGCTTCTAAATCTTTATGATTCAATTCAAGATGTTTTCTGATATTTAATGCTTTTTTAACCAAATTTGATAAATCTTCAGGTAATGGTGCTTCAATTTCATTTTCTTCAAGAATTTGGCTAATTGATTTACCTGTAACGACTTTTACCAATGGAACACCATAAGAATCTCGAAGAGCGGTACCTATCCTAGATTTAGAAAGACCTTTTCTAGCTAATTTTACTACTTCACTTTCTACTTCTTCTCCGCTTAGCTCCACCCAAACAGGCTTTTCCAGTCTAGCCGGGCGTTTTGAACCTGATCTTCCTCTCTTTCTACTATGCATTCGAGCCATGATATCACAGCAATATTCTGTTGATCATAAATTAGATATAAACTTAAATGAACTCTCCAAAATAAAATTTTGGAATTTGAATTTAATATTAGAGGAAAATAGGACTATATCTAAATAAGTCTTAGAGAATTATAGTAATTATGAAAAAAGAGGAAGATATAATTTATTTTATTACAACAAATAATCATAAATTTAATGAAATAAAAAAGCTGTTTGAAAATGAGAAAATCCCTTATCAACTAAAACAGTTAAATTTTGAAACTATTGAGATACAAACAGAATCAGTAAGAGAAAACACTTCTTTTAAATTAAATAGTGTAAAATCAAAAGTTAATTGCTCTTGTTTTGTAGAAGATGCAGGATTTTTTGTCGATGATCCTCTTAATGGATTTCCTGGAGTGTATTCCTCTTATGTATTTAAAACTATAGGAAATGAAGGTATTTTACAATTAATTAATAATTTTAAACAGTCTAAAGCTCATTTTATTGCGATTATTGCCTTATTTTTCAAGCCTTTAAATAAAGATTTTCTTTTTGAGGGAAGAGTAGAGGGAAGAGTATCCGAGAGAATAAAAGGTTCCAGAGGATTTGGATTTGATCCTATTTTCATCCCCCATAAAATTCACAATAAGACATTTGCAGAATTAACAATAGAAGAAAAGAATAAATTTTCCCATAGAGGGAAAGCTTGGAAGAAAATGATTGAGTTCCTTAAGAAAAATTGAAAAACATATTAAAATGTTTGCCTAAAGATATCCATAATTGTTTGTCGGCTCAACCGTATTAATATTATGTACATCCCTATAAATCCTACTAATATTGAGATGAAATAAACTCTTAATAAGACATCAAAAGGAACTTCAAAAACAATTGGCATCTCTGTCATAAGCCCCATATTTGTCTCTAATAAATATGCACAATAAGTTCCAATAATTGTCCCCATTGTTCCACTGGATAGCATTAAAATCATACTTTCTATAAGGAATAATTTCCTAACATTTTTAACTTTCATTCCTACAGACCTTAAAATACCAATTTCAAATTTCCTTTCAAGCATTACTGCATACATAGAACTAATTAAGCCAAAAACAGCTATTGCTATAGCAAACCAATTAATAATCTCCATTAAGGTACTTTGTCTCTCATACATATCATTAAGAAAGATTATTTTTGAGATAGCATCATCAATAAAAAAATCTTTATCTTCATAAGAAGATTGAATCTCTTCTTTTGTTTCTTCAATGTTTTCTTCAGAATCATCTAATAGATTAATAAAAATTTTATCTACTGTCATATCTGGACTTCCTGGATTCTCAATATCCATTAAACGCATATAATTCTCCAAAGAGACAATGACTCCACTGCCTGCAGCCATTGAAACTGAACTTCTAATATTCCAGAATCCTGGTACTCCACCAGAGATTCCAACAACAGTAAAAATGGGGGGATCTCTCACTAGGACTCCTTTTTCGGTTCCTGTTTCATTCTCATAAAAAGAAATTAATATTTTTTCACCAATATCTTTAATTCCTAGAACTGTTGCAAGCGATCCTGAGATAATACACGTATCATTATGATTAAAAAGTTGGTTGAAAGAATATTCGTTTCCACTTCCCGGACTATTCCAAATGACTAGATCTTTATCTATTAAATTAACAAAATTTTCTTCAATGCCTATAAAACCTACCTCAAATATATCAATTTCGGGGATATCTGAAGCCCTCGTTTTATACTTCCTTTCTGATTGTTCTGTATAAAATTCAAAAACATTTAGAAAAGCTTCATTTAGTGTTTCTTCATCAAACATTCCTCCTTCGCTAAAGTCGTAGATTATTGATAAAACTGAGGTTATATCAAACATATTATATAGCGTTAATGCTACGTCATCCACACCAGGAAGAATCTTTATTTCTTCTGCCATTCCTGAAGTAACAGCATTGAGGTCCCCTTCTAATCCTTGATTAATTAAAACTAGATCTGAACCATATTGGAATCTTAAATTTAATGACATATTCTCTGACTCCATCTCAGTTACGCTAGTTATAAAGAAGATAAATGAAAAGCTAATTGCAAACATAACTATAGTGCTTGTATTACGTCTTCTATTACGCTTTAAAGAAATTTTTATAATATTAGCATATTTTCTTATTGTAGGTCTAATAAGGCCAAGGAATATTTGTTGAATAAGAGGAACAATTCCAACTGACGCAAAAACAAAACCAATTAGAATGGCACCTAGCAATCCGATAAATAATCCCGCAATTAACATAAAATCACCACTGACGAATATGGTAGGTAAAAGAACGAAAACTACCATACCAATTGTGGCAATAGAGATTCCTACAAGAAAACTTTTGACATTAACACTTCCTTCTTTCTTAACTTCCCATCCTTCTTCCTTTGCATGAAAGGGTGTAATTGATTTTATTAAATTTATTCTAGCAGTTTTAAGAGCGGGTAATATAGAAACAGCTAAGGCACCACCAGCTCCTATCGAGAATGCAAGAAGAACTGTTTGAGGTTGAATAATATATTCTACATCTTGATATGGAAAACCAGTTACTACGAATAAGAAGTTCACTATGGGAGGAGTAAATATCAATCCTACAATAATTCCTAAAAGTGAACCGATAGTTCCGATTAAAGCACCTTCAAACACAACCACTTTAACAGGAAAAGTCTTTTTACCCCCAACTACTCGAAGAATTCCGTATTCCCGAACTCTTTCTTCAGTTGAAGTTGATAATATTGAGTTTATTAATATCCCCGTTATTAGCATACCAATTATTGTAATGAACCAGAAAATAACAGTCATAGCAATTAGCATGAATTCCTCAGTACCAATCTCTTCAAGTTTAGGCATTGTAACACTAAATTCATTTATATCTAAATAAGATTGTATAAGTGTACCAATTTCCCTTAGTTTTCTCTTCGTTTGATCAACATTTCGTATATCGTATATAGTCTCGGGGCTTTCTAAGGTACCATAAATAAAATTGATTTCCTTCTTTCCAGTTACAATAAAAGACTGTGCTTGTTGTAAGTTGACTAAAATCAATGAATTTTCCAATTCTGTAAACTTTAACTCTTGTTGACAAATTGCGACAACTTCTAAATCAAGATCATCTAAATATTCTAGATGGATAAAATCACCTACAGTCAAATTCATTAGCTCAGCAACTCTCCATAGGATCACACATTTTCCATTATCAGGTTCATCTAAATAACGAGTTCCAGTTTTAAGTCCATTTTCATCAACTAATAGTAAATCTCCCATATGACCATTACTAGCCTCTTTTAAAAAATCTAATCCATACAGTTCTAAAGTTGAATTTGTAGTAGATTTGTTTGAAGATGCTCGGACTAGCATCATCATTCTTGGGAAGAATTCTTCAACCCCTTCAATGTCTTGTAAATCATTATCTATGATATCTTCATCAAAGAAAGGACTAAAACTGATATCTGTTTTTATTCTTTTAGAAATCATAATATCAGCATTTCCAGTACTACTGGTTATTATTTGCATGTAATTATATGACATGGTATCATTTACCATCCCAATCGCAGTTAATAAAACAATTGAGATCATAATGCCTAATATAGCAAATAATGCTTTTGCGCGATCTCTTTTTAAATTAAGCCAAGTATACTTTATGAATTGGAGATTTAATTTATTCCTTATTTTATATAAGATTCTTTTTAATCCCAATTTATCACTTCATATTTTAATTATCTTTATTAATCTAATATGCTGAATTTCTTTTTTTTTCGATCATATTTCCGAAGTATAGTTCCCTCATTTTCCAGAATTTCTTTTATATCTTCCTCTTCTCTTCTAACTAATCTTATCTTTTTGCAAGTTTTACTTTTACAATAATAATCCTCAGCAGGTTCATCTTTAAAATACCATTTATTACAATTTACACAATTATACGCAGCATAAATCTGATCATGTTCACAAATAGGACATATATAATCGAATTTGTTTGATTTAAACCATGATTTACAATATTTGCAATAAAGTGTTAAAGGTCTACCTCTTTCTTCCTCTAATTTGATTGCTTCAATTCTTTTCATCTTTTGCTCTCTCTGTATTTCTTTGAATCTTATTTTTTCTGCGCTTAATTTCTTAATTCTTCTCTTCCTAATCTTCCTTTTAGCTACTTTATAAGAAAACAAGCCAATAATTATTAAACAAAGAAAAACTAATACCCATGGTTCCCAAGTGCGCCAGTTGAAAAATCCATTTTGCACGATTACATTAATAGTTGCATCCTTTCTATTCCCCTCTTTATCAAAAGCAGTTACTCTTATTTCGTGTTCCCCATCAGAATAATAAGTAGTATCCCATTTATATTCTAAAATTCCCGTATCTTTGTTAAAACTATATAAGTGTCTTTCTACAAGTACTCCATCAATATAGATATAAATTCTTGAGTTATCTAAGCTAACATTATCCGATAAGTTTGCTCTTATGGTATAAATTGAACTTAAAATCTCTTGATTTAATGGGCTAATAATGTTAACATTTGGATTTATAAAATCTGTTGTTTCTTCATAACCAATATATATATTTGACAAAAGCCAGCCATATCCTATACGTGTCGTCTCATCATCAGAGTTTAGGGTAAACATAATCATAATTATTTCATCCTTATAATCTGAGAGATCTATAGACTCATTTCCTGATATTTCAGAAAAATATTCTTTTAACATAATCCAATTTTCTCCATAGTCTATTGACACAGAGATAATACAACTATCCAAATCTTCTTGTAGATAAATTTCATAATTAAATTTTAAATAGCAATCATATTCACCTCTTAGATATAATGGATATGTAACTAATTTTGTATCCCAATTTGGTCCATATCCTTGGTATACACTTTTATAACTATTTCCCCTACCTCCATAAATATAATCTTGTCGATAACGTTTTATCGGATGCCATGTATTGTCTCCATTAAACCAAGCGGTATTTTCTTTAGGATTTGGGGTTCCTACAACATAATAATCTGTCATATTTTTGTTTGAAAATCGAAATCCAATCAATTTACCGCTATAATTTAAATTAAATTGGTGGGGTATAGGATTAATGAAATTAAAAAGGGTGTTGTTAACATTGAACCATTTAGTAGAATTAATATATATTCCATCAGATGCATGAAATCTAAAAGTATGGTTATTAATCTCACCTAATAATAATGATCTGGCAAATTTAATATTTAAACTAGTATTCCAATGTCCAAACACGTTATACATTGAATAATTAGCTCCATCCATTTCGATATATACAAAATCTGGATAATTGTTATCCCTATCAAAATACTCGCAAGAAAAGCCAAACTTTTCGAATTTTGATCCATCAAATGAGGAAATATCATTGCCTAAATCAAAATAGATGCGAGGCGCATATAAATTTGTATAGTTAGTTAGTTCAAAGCTATCCAGCATGAGCCCCTTGTAATTCACAGGATCAGAACTACCATCCAAAAATGAAATGAATCTGAATTGAATAAAATTTCCAATATATTCAGTTAAATTAAATTCTTCAATATGCCATTCTCTTTCTTCATTAGTAAATATTCTTAGTGTAATCCAAATCGTCCAATTCAAACCGATTTGTAAGATTATTAAATCTCCTAAATTAATACTTGTTCTCAATCCAAATTTAGCATAGGGCGTTGTAAGATTTTCGTTTAGTTGGGTTAAATCAAATAGGGGACTGAATAATGTTCCGTTTGGATAAGGTTCTGTAATTAAAGAAGGTTGATATGAATAATTCATTGGATAATTATAAAATCCACCAAAATACATAGAAGTCCAGTTAGTTTCATAATTAGCTCGATTATCAACAGAATTATATTGTTTTAGCAGCCCCCATCCTGTACCATTATGAGTCCAATTTCCCAGACCAGTATTGAAACTATGGTAATTTGGAAACTTTTCAGAGTCGTAGGGATATTCTATGAGAATGGAAAATTCACCGACTTCGGGGTATCTTGTTGTATACGGACCATCGCTTGCAATGAAATAATAATGGTATGTCATAGGGACTAACAATTTAAGATAGTCGCTAATAAACAACGTTCCATTCATATAATTATTATCTGAATCATCCTCTTGAAATAATGAGTAATTCATAGAGAGTTCGATAATCGATACATATACTTCTTGAGGTGGGATATTAGTTGAATCATTATCAAAATAGTTTATATAGAACCGATAAATATCAATCGAATAATTCTTTGGACGATAACTCCCTGTATACTCTTGAAATCCCATAACTGTTGTATTTTTAAATTTAGTATCATCAAAATATGAAATTTCAGGAATTTCTAATTGAGGCGCATAACTATTTTTAACATTTGAAATCTTTAAAGTAAAATTACCATAACCATTACTAGTTTTTACAACAATTATACATTCTGTTTGATTCTTCTTAGGAGTAAAGTAAAGAGAATCTGACCAATTTCCCGATGTTTGGAGTATGATTGGCTCTCCATTCCCCTTAGATTCATTTGAAAATAAGAATAGATCAAAATCTCCTGTAGTATCCTTACTTGTAATATTAAAAAGGTATTGTTTATTTGGCTCCAAAACTACTCTCCTTGCGAAAGCATGCTTAGCGAGAGGATTTTCTTGTGAACTATATAAATAATCGCTAATTGAAGTATTTACATTTAAATATTTCGTCAAAGCATCAATGGCCACCTGAAGATTAATTCTACCATACCCTTCATGTTCATCCTTTATACTGCTTAATAATCCTGAAAAACTTGTAGGGGAATACTTCTTCTGGCTCTCATCAACACTAGTTAGAGGATCATTCTCTCTTTGGAGATTGGTTTCAGAGGCAGTCATTAATAGAATTGATTTAATAATGCCTACTCTTTCTTGAGGATCTTGATTCTCCCATCCACTCCAATCGCCCCATATTGCCTCAATTAAAATATTCGTAGCAGCAGAAACTATGGCTGTAGATATAGAAGTTCCAGATAATGTAGTTGTTGAATTAGATTTAGGATCTGCGCTAATTATCGTCCTATGGTTTTTTAATTTACTACCACCAGGAGCAACAATATCCAACTGTTCCCCTATTCCACTATATGAAGTAATCTGGTCATTATCATTGATAGCTCCTACAACTATAGCGTCGTTATCTATAGCTAACTTATTCAAGGTGGATTGTGTACTTGATACGCCTTTATTTCCTGCAGCAATAATTACAACAATCCCATTATTAATAACATCATCTATCACCTTATTGATGGCCCCAAAATTATCTCCAAAAGTCCCAATACTTAAACAGGTACTTACAATTTGGTGTTTAGTTCTATTCTGAATTATACTTCCTAATGCAGAAATTAAATCAGAAACATACCCCTTACCCGTTTTATTAACTATTTTATAGGCTAAAATTTTGGAACAGTTAGCAATACCTGTATAGTGATTATTATTTATTACATAAAATTCTGGAAAAAATGAGGCACTAGAATTAAAAGAGAATATTGGAAATTTATTAGTTTTATGGTATTTAATATAAAGATCATAGACACCTAAACTATTCTCAGAAACTTGATGTATTATTACATTCCTTTGAGTAGGAATAACATTGCTAGAAGAATTTACTAAAATATTATCACAGTATAGTTCAAACCAAAATCCATCAATCCCATCTTTTAATAAATTCCATGATGAATTTAAGATAATTTTTGAATTAATTTTAGATGTATTAAAGGAGAAAACCTTTATTGTAAAATTATATGGGCTTGGATCAGATCCAAATAAATCTATATGGGAATAGTTGCCATAGAGATTTACCATGGAAGGGGTGTCTGAATTGTACAAATCAGAACCCGTACCAGCAATAATGGATGATATTAATGTTCCATGGCCAAAATCATCTGAAATTGATTTATCATCAATAAAGCTCTGCCAGCCAGAAATTTTATCTTTTAAAAAAATTTGATTCAAGTTTACTCCACTATCTAAGACTGCAATGGAAGAATCTGTGTTTCCAGTATAACCATTAAGGTACCAAGTTGAATTCTTTGCTCCCGTTTGAAAACTAGCATAGTTCATCTGAGTCTCAATTATTTCATCTATTTCAATATTTATTTCAGGAAATTCATTTCTAAGGAGAGTAATGTTCTCGTTCGGTATAATACCGGAAAAACCAGATATAGAATTAAATATATTATTCCAATCATTTTCAAGTTTCACTATTCCTCCATAATACTCAAACCTTAATTTGACATTTTGATTGTACGAGGATTGATTGAAGAAAACAATGACATTTTCATTGCTTGTATCCGAAATTTGAACTTCATATTTTTCTTCTCTATTATCGAAAGAATCAGATGCAGAATATAGATTAAAATATAAAAATAAAAATCCTAGATTTGAAAATAGAATTAATGTTAATAAAATAACAACATTTAGTTTCTTTTTCAGTGTCTTTATTCACCTCCTCCGTTGTTTGTAGTATTATCTGTCACATTAGAAATCTTATCTTTTTCCTGATCTAGTTTTGTTAACTGTTCTTTTAATGTATTTTCGATTTTAAGAATTGATTCTCGTGGTCCTTTTTTAAAAATCGCCATCTCACTTCTTTGAATTTCATGCTTCTTCGTTCTATATTTGCGAGTTCGCCAAAGAAAATATGTTAAAATTAATAATGAAACCAATGAGGGAATAAGAATGAAATAAAGTTGAATTCTCGTAGGAATTATAATTTTTACAGTAATTTGGTTTGAAATTTCTTTATATTTTAATAAAAAATAAAATTCTATACTTGCTGGTTTTAAGGCAACTAGTGATTGAGTTTTTGCTTTAATTTTGTATGAGATCGATATAGTTTCATTAGCTTCAAGAAGTTCAATCATTTTAATTAAATTCCCTTCAATAAGCTTAAATTCTATTTGATTAAAGCTAACTATGTCAATTAATGTAATACTTTTTACACATATTGTTCCTGTATTTATAACTGTAACGTTTACCGTAATCGTATCTCCAACTTCTATTTGATTTTGACTCACAGATTTAGAGATTAAGAATGAAATGTTACCTAACACAATTGGAGTTGAAGATAAAATTTGAAAGATTCTGTTATCTATATTATCAATATAAGCAATAGAAGGATAATAATAACCTTTCCAATCGTTCTTTTTTAAAGCAAAATTAAGAGTCTTTATATTATTATATTCAATATTTTTAAAAGTCAACGAGTGGTTAGGACTAGCATAAATAAGATCACCAAACTGATCTCCCAAGGTAAAATTAATTCCCTCTATAGAAAAAGCAAACGGTCCGACATTTTTTAAGTTTAGAGATAAATTAAATAAATCTCCAATTGAGGGTGCAGAGTTTGAGGAGTTGAGATAAATCTCTAGAGTATGAACAAAAGGAAAATAATTGTAATAGTCAACAAACACAGATAAATAAAGTTCGTTTGGTTTTGCATTTAACTCACTACTATTAAGATTAGTAATTAACTGGGTATCCTTGTAAATAATTACGGTGGAGAATATGGATTCAGAATTAGGGACATAGAACGTGAAACTAATCTCTTTTTCTTCTAATGGGGCAAGTTTAGGTAAGAAATAGTTTAAATAATTATCATTGATAGTAAAATTAATACTATCTTGTATGATCCCCGGAATTAAGATCGAAATATTTACATCTTGGGCAATATTGGTACCTATATTTTGAAAATGTAGCGTATATGTATTCAAATCCCCTACTCTTAAATTATAATTACTTAATTGCGAAAATGCTATGATGGAACTCATATTATTAGTGCTAAGTGAAATAGAATTAGATCTTCTGACATATTGAACATTACCTGTCATTGATGAATATAATATTCTTGAACTGTGCCCTTTATATTCGTTTATATCTCGATATAAAAAATGAATATTAAAATCATTAATAGAGACATTAAATACATTTGAATCTATCCCTTTTATTCTAATAATAATCGTATAATTATTTGGAGCATACGGGTCAAAGATCCAATTTAAATCTCCATTTACATTTGTAAAGGAAAATGTAGACGTATTATTATCCCTATATGTTAAATAGGGGTTAATATTTTGATATTCTTCAACTGAGTAATTAAACACCTCTAAGTCTATTATATCGAAGGGACCTGTATAATTTATACTAATTGAAATGCCATCTAAAGATTTATTAGTAAAATCTATATCAGTCTGATTCTGAAAGAGAAAAATAAGTTCTAAATCATATTGATCTAAATACTTTTCTTCTGCTTCAATAACCCAGCTTTCCTCATCGTTAGTTAATGCCATATAAGGATTGGTACCCATAATAGAAAATCCAGAAATGATAGCCGGGAGCTTAGGAAGAGTCTCTTTAATGGTGAAGTTATATTTATAGAACTCCGTATAGGAATCATAAGCATCTATAGAAAAATTAGAATAAATATACGAAATTTTTTCACCAGACTCCAATCTCCAATTTTCTGCATTCCAAATACTATATTCATTTGTGAAAAGTTCTTGTGATCCTTCTAGATCTAATATATCATAAATAGTACTAGTAGTGAAGGTATCAGCTAACACAGCATCAGCATTCTCATTATAAGGCCATAGGTTTGAGACATTGTTTAAATTTGGATAATATGTATCAATTATTCCCAAACCTAGCGTATCAAAATAGAAGATGCGTGGATCTTCTTCACAATTAAAAAAATCTTCTAAAGAATCATATTGATTTGGATATAAAACTTCTACAGAATCCCAAAGATCATCTTTAAAATCATCGACATCAAGGAGATTGAGTATTGATAACGGCAATATTATAATACTTAAAAAATCATCAAGATCTAAAGGAAATTGTGTTGGAACACCCCAACATGTTTCGTTCCCAATGTTTTCAGCAGTGATATTAAATGAAAAATCCTTAAATACTCCGAATGAAGCATTTTTATTTACTAATTCCTTTTTAATCATTATATTGGGTTCAGGTGTATTGATAAGATAAGTTACAATAAAGTCTTGGATTGGGTCGAATATTCCAGTCGGAATACCTGGAAGACCTTGAACTCCCAAAATGGGCAAGAAATTAATAAAATCAGTAGAATCGTCTAAATTTACAGGTTTAATATAGTTTTGTTTTATTCCACTTTTATCAACCCAAAACAATTCAAAAGTATAGTCTCTTACAGTATCTAGATCGAAATCAACACCCGCATAAAATAATATCAATTCTATTTGCTCTAATAAAAAATCATATAAATCAAAATACTTGGGGGTGGCATCAATAATATCAGTGCATAATATAGTAATGTCTATTTCACTCATAAAAGCTCCTGCTAATGCTATGAATATTTTCTCACTTGGCCGTAAGGCTTCTCCACTATAATTTAATGCATTCCATAAATTAAACTTATATTGGTTTATACCAACCTTCTGAATAGCTTCCTCTAAACCTTCATATTGTATCATTAAACTTGTGTAATGTGATTTGTTTGATAATGATAAAATATTGAAAAATTCACTAAATTCTTCAACATCCTCCTGTGAAATGGTTTGGTTATCTCCTATAAGTTGTGAGAGATTACCAAAAATCGTTTCAAAATCGACATTTGTAAACTGTTCAAAGAGATTTTCGATTTCTAAACTATAAATAAATGATAAATCTAGTGAGTCTAAATTAAAATCTACTTGATTTATTGATTCAAAAAGATCTTTTTCAAAGAAGTCTAATGAATTTAATAAAAAGAATGTAGAGGAGATATGATGATTCATTAAATATTCTTCACTTGTTAATCGGCTAACATCTAAAGCTTTCCAATAACCATCCATGGGTAAATTGGTTGTTAATTCATGTAAGAAAACCCCCCACTCTGGATAATACCCTATGAAAGGGAAGAAATTTGGTTCTGAAACGTTTATCATGATTAAGTCAATCTCAAATTTTCTTCTAATTATTTCAAGGGCTCTATCAGCTCTCATTTTTGCATCATCTTCATCGAGTTCCTCATCATAATAGAGAAACCCGGAGAAACCATTAAAACTCATTTCATATTGATAAGAAAACCCATTTTCATTTAAAACTCTTGGAAAAATACTTGGAGTAATGCCATTTGATGCGCTGAATAAAAGATTACACTGATAAAAAGCTGGATCTCGGAGATCGAAATGAGGTAATATATTAGTATCATTAGTAAAAAGAGACTGCTTAATTATTGATTTGTTGCCTGCGACAAACGCATTAATTTTTTCAGCGTATAAATCAGTGCCAGCAACATCAGCTGTTTTTAATGCATTATCTTCTGAAACATTATCAGAGGTTTCTTTAAAACTTAAATTTGAAAAATTTACAATTAAAATTGGATTAAAAACCATAATTAAAATGCAGATAATTAAGACTTTTCTAACAATATTTTTAAACATCTTTTAATATATTACCTCTTACATTGTTTCTCTGTAAATATCCACAATCTTTTTCTTACGGACTTTCCTCAATAAAATTTTCATTCCAATCAATGTTGCGATAATTGAAACTAAATATATAGTTATCATATTGCTTAAGGGGAATATCGGACTATTGGGTAAATTACTTAATACGTTCATTGAAGATGATAATAATAATCCTGTTGTCCAGCCCACAATGACCCCCACAGTCCCACTACTTAACATTATAATTAAGGCTTCAATTGTAAACAAATGATTAATCTGTTTTCCTTTTAAACCTAAAGTTCGTATTATGCCTATTTCCTTCTTTCTTTCTAGAATAGTAGAATATGAAGATGATAATAATCCAAATAAGGAAATAACGATCGTTGCATCAAGCGTTATTGTAAAAAATATATCTAATATTGAAAAAAATGATGTTTGTAAACCAACAGTCCTTTTAAGGTTAGTAACCTCGAAATCATAATCTCTTTCAAAATCATCTTCTATTAATTCCTCTATTGTCTGTGATGCTCCCAAGTCATTTGATCTCAATTTAATAAAAATTTTATCAACATAAGGGATAAGAGGAATATCCATAATATCGAGATAATTACTATGCGAAACCATAACTCCTCCCATACGAGCAGTTGAACTTGATCTACCAAAATATTCTGAAAATCCTGGCATACTCGCTGCAATACCAACTATTTGAAAGGTATATATTTCACTTTCTTCTCCTCTTTGCATAAATAAACTGATAAAATTATTTATTGTTAAATCCAAATTTACAGATAACCCTTCTGAAATAATACAAGTATACCCATTATTTATATCAAATAATTGATTAAAAGAATCGACAATCCCTCCTTTTGTAAATTCAATATAGTTAGTATTTATTGTAGAAACATATTCCTCATCGATTCCTAATAGAGTAACTTCTTGTGTAAATAGCCCGATATAATCTCCTATTTCTACTGTAAATTCTTGATCCTCTTCTGAATATATTTGAGTAAGATGAGAGGGACTTGCAATAACACTTGAAACTTTTTCAATCCCCTCAATACTAAGCAAAACTTCTTCAAAATCAGTAGTAAGAATTCTTGTGGGGTCTATTGGATATTCAGTAGATTGAGATTGAATCTTTATATCTTGAGGATAATAAATTTCAGATTGGATACCAAAAGGGCTTCCTCCTTGATCTAATTCCTCTTCTTCTTCCCAACCCGTAGTTTCAATAACTAAATCTGATCCATATGATAAATTTGCTCCCATTTCAACTTGATTAGTAAGAAATTGAATTGCAGATGCTGTAAAAATAACAAAAGAGAATGTAAAAGCGAAAGTAATAGTAGTAGTGGCATTTCTTCTTGCATAACGAAATATAAATATTCTATACACAGGAGCTAGTTTCTTAGAAAATAGACGAAATAGGTGAATAAAGAATCTTAATACTAAAGGCATTAATCCCAATCCCGCTAAAGTAGTTCCAATAAGAAACACTATTAAAAGAGCAATTAAAACACCGGCTATTAATGACAGATCTGCTGAAATTAATATTCTTGGAATTACGAAAAGCACAAAAGCACCATTTGCAGCTAAAATAACACCCATAATAACTAACTTATAATTCACCGAAGCTTTTTGTTGTAGGTGATAAAGTGTATCTTCATGGCGATAAGGGTGAATTGACTCAATAAGTTGAAGACGCATTACTTTTAAGGCAGGGGACAAACTTACAATAATTCCTACAATGAGACCCATCAAATATGAGATAAGAAGGGACCAAAATGAGATAGAAAAAGCAAAATTTCCTGCTAAACCAGGGATACTTTGGCCAGCAACGTTTTCTGCAATGGGAACAATAAGAAATCGGGTTAGCAGGGATGCACTTAATATACCAGAAATCGTCCCAAAATTACATATTAATAACCCTTGAACAAGGACTATTGATAAACTATTTTTTTTGGTAGCCCCAAGCGTTCTAAAAATCCCAAATTCCCTTATTCTTTCTTCTACTGAGGTTTTTAATATGCCATTGATTAAAACCCCAGAAATCAACATTGATATCATCGATACAAAAACAAAAATGATCGTTATTCCGACACTTAAGAATTCTGAGAATCCGAGGATCTCTAGTTTTGGTACTTCCACATTGTATTGATTTATTCCAATCAATAGGCGAATATCTCCGGCTATTTTTCTTACGCGATCCTTAGTTCCACTTAAATCTCTAGCATCATAAAATTCATTACCATTTTTGAAAGTTAAAATCAATTCATTACATCTACCTTGAAAGGTTGATTTTCCAAAGATTTCATAAAGAGTCTCAATATCTACTATGATTAGAGGTCTATTTGTATAAAAATATGGAAATTTCAACTGAAAATCAAAAATTTTATCAATGGTAAAATTTTGTACCCTATAATAACTCACATTTCCATGGTATAGGCTCATTCTAATTTCTATTGTATCATTAACAGCATACTTAATAATATCATTATATTTATAGTAAATAGCGCAATGATATAAAGGCAAAGCCGGTAATTCAAGTAATTGGGTAGTTTCAGGCTTAACGAATGCCCCAAAATTTATTTCATTTTCTAGAGTAAAGTTAATTCCTGAAATAAATACAGATGTTCTCTGATTAGTAAGAAGGGGTGACTCAAAATTCTCGGATATATTTACATTACCCCATAAATCCATACGAGGTACGAAATTTCCAATTTCATCAAAATTTGATCTAATAGAATTGATTACCGGTTTAAATTCAAAATAGTTCGATCTATCTTCAGGTTCATTTTGGTAATGCCTAACACTTATTTTCATATCAGCATTTCCAGCATCAATTGCCATATAATCGATGTAGGTAACGGATATGGAATCAGATAAAAATAGGACTATCGCTAATAATCCCACAGAAATCATTACACCAAAGATTCCGGCTATAGTTCGTACTTTCTGCTTTCCTAAGTCCTTTAAAGCATATTTAAATACTAATTTGATATTTGACATTTATCACAAACGTTTATAAATTAAAATTATACAAATTTACTGAAGGATGAGTAAATCTCCTTCTACTTTTCCATTAATATTATTTTCTTCTAACAATTCTCTTAAAATATCATCAAAATGCTCTGGTAAATTCATAATAATCGGAGTTGGAACATTAGTCTTAATATCATTTATATTTATTTCCATTTTACCTTGATTAGCAAATAAATATCTAAAAATCATGCCTTTACATTTTTCTTTATTTATTTCGGCTTCCTGTTTCCTTTTTAATTCCATTGCGGCTGTTTCTTTCAAACCACCCACCTTTCCTTCATGTGTTAACTTTCCATCTCTCATATGAAAAACTCTCGTGGCGAACTCTGAAACCGCCGCATCATGGCTCACAGCTATAAATGTTGCACCTCTTCTATTTAAATCTCTAAGAAGATTTAAAATCATAACTCCCGTTTTGCTATCAAGGTCTCCTGTAGGTTCATCCAATATTACAATAGCAGGATCGTTTGCAAAAGCTCTTGCTATAGCCACTCTTTGTTGCTCTCCACCTGATAGTTCTGAGGGAGTATGATGAGCTCTTTCTTCAAGTTCAACAAGCCTTAATAAATCAAGTGCTTTTTTCCTTTTACCTCTCCTACTTAATTTTCCGGAGAAATGCAAAGGGACCATCACATTTTCTTGAGCAGTCATTTGAGGTAAAAGATTATAAAATTGGAAAACAAAACCGATACTTTCTTTTCGAATATCTGCTAAATCATTGTCATTAAGCATTGAGATATTTTTACCCTCCAAAAAGATTTTTCCTCTTGTTGGTGTGTCCAAGCCACCGATTAAATTAAGCAATGTTGTTTTTCCACTTCCACTCGGACCCATTATATCTATAAAATCTCTTTTATCAATAGTTAAGTCAACACCTCGGAGTGCGGCTACGGCTGTTGTTCCTAATAAGTAAGTTTTATGTAGGTTCTCAGCAACTATTAAATGAGCATAATCTTTTCCTATATCTCTTCCATGTTTAATATCCTCTTTAAGTTGCTTTCTCTCTTCGCGAGATATGCTGAGCATTTCTAATTTTTGTTTTTTAATCTCTTCTTTTTGCTTTCTATTTTGCCATTTTTTAAAATCATTGCTTACTTTTCCTTTCCAAATTGCCAATTTTCCTGTTTCTTGTTCATATTCTTCCATTTCCGGGCTTTTTTTCATATTAGAATCTTCAAACATGGTTTTTTACCTA
>JAEOSD010000171.1 GCA_016840545.1 Promethearchaeota archaeon | reverse complement strand
TACATGAATTAGATTATGAATTGCTTTTTAGACCTAATAAAATAATTGTGCCTATTTTAGGGTTAAAGGAAATTATAGATAAATATTAATAAGGATTTTATTTGTGCTTGTAACATTTATCAACTTTAATTTTTATATTTACTCTTCTTTTTCTGGAGATTTAGCAAATTCAAAAGAATAATGTGAAGAAGATCTACTAGTAGGCTGAATTTCGCTTTTATATTTTGCTCTTAAGCTTTTATTTCCTTTCATATCTTCCTCGATGTAATTGGGATTCATTTCTTTATTATTGAATATTCGCCATAAAAATGCTTCTACAAACTTACTTGGACCAAATTCTTTTGTAATTAATAAATAATTTTCTTCATCAATAAAATTTGTAAAGAATCCTAAATTATCACATAGTTCTAATTTATAATCAACATTATCTTCTTTACCATTTATTCGAGCTATATCATTAATAAATCGTGCCAGTTTATCACCTAATTTTATCTGTTCTTTCTCTTCCATGTTTTCAATTAATCTCCTTACGTAACTCCTTTTAACCACTATAAAATTTCGATTATTTAGCGCTTTTATTGATCCTTTTTGTTTTACAATATATTTTGAAAGCTCTAAATAATTTCTTATTAAATCCGCTTTTGAAATTCCTAATCTCTCTTTCATTTTGTTCAAATTATTATTTAGATTTCTGTCAATCCTTATTGTGATTACGTCTTGAAATTCATTTGACCCTTTTTTTTGACTCATTCTTTACAATCTCTTTAAAATTTAATTGTTTTTTTAGTAATATTATGTAATCAATGTAACTTAAAAAGTTTTATGACTATTTATGAAATTGTTTTAACCAATTTAGTAGTGTGATCTCGTGCCCATTTTTTATCTTCGGAAATTAAAACTATTATCATGCTTAACTTTCAGCTATTCAAACCTTAGGAATAAATCTGAAGCAAATTTACAAGATCATTTATATTATATAATTATACTTATAAAGTAATATGCATAAAATTCGAAAAAATATTAAATTTAATTTCTGTTTAAAATATAATATATTAAATAAATAATGATTTAACTAAAAAAAGCATCTTGAAAAAATAATTCTGTCCAATTTTGATTAGGCAATATAATATACTTAATAGAGTAGAGAACTTTACTAATATAACTCTTTAAATCTAGACTTTTTAGCTTGATGCTTAACTATCATAATATATTGTTTTTTTAATATCATATGTAATTAATAGTAATCATTTTCATCATAAGTAGTATGATGAATATTAGATCAGACTTAAAAGCCTAATTAGATTTACTATTTTTGTACTCAATATAATTAAAAATTCTCATTAGTAAGGGTTGAATAAAGATAGTGGAATTAACAGAAAATTTAGGGCCAAGTCCGGAATTGGATTCTTCATTAAAATTAGAATTAGTTGATATTGATAACCGATCTATAACAATTGAATCAGACGACCAAATAGAGTTAATCGTCAAGGCTCTTTCATCAGAAACTCGAAGATCGATTCTTCACCAAATCCAAATAAGACAAGAGGGGATGGATGTTTCCAATATAGCGGCAAACTTAAAAATGACAGAAGCAAATATCTCTGCTCAAATTAAAAAGCTTGAGGACGCTGGTTTGATTTATTGCGATTACTGTTCAGGTAATCATGGAGTCAGAAAAATTAGTAAATTAAAATATCATCAATTAAATATAAAATTTTAATTGGAGAAAAATCAATTAATTCTTTTCAAAGATTAAATCAATTTTGATTAGAAAAATAACTTGTTTTCCTGTATTTTTTTACATAAAATGAGAAATCAATGTATTCTTAATTTTTTCAAAATGGCCTAAATGAATTTTTAATAGATCTCCCAAAGTATCTCTTAAACCAAGTTCCTCTATTTTTTCTGTAATTTTGAAATATGGACTTTTCTTTAATTCTTCAGTCAAAGCTTTATTTTTTTCAATGTTATTAAATAAATATTCTGAACATATTATTTCTTCTATTCCTAAGATTCTTTGAATAATAGTTAGTAACATAGTATCAAATGTTACTCTTAGAATTATTTCTTTATCGAAATCTGTTTTTATAGGAAATAAATATTCTTTAAGCATGGATATCGATTCTTTAAAACGTTTAATAGAGTCTTTTCCAAGATACTCTATCTTTTCTTTGAAATCTGGATTATCAGTAGCTGCTAAACAAATCGCAGAAACTGTTTGATATTCCGCAACAAAATGAATGAATCGGGCTTTAGCATTTAGCATAGTATCTTTGGATTCTGTTTCACTTAGAATATCTCCTAAATTATTAAGTGCTTTTTTAAAGTATGTGGAAATGGTGTAAAATTTATCAGCTGCGGCTTCAAATTCTTTATTACTTATTAAGAATTGAGCTCTTTTTTCCGCTTTTTGATATAATTCATCAAATTTATTAATTTTCATAACTGCTTTCAAGATTAATCGTTTACCTTGATCCTTTGTTAATTGGGAACGTTCATACACTTGACCTGCTTTTAATAACAGAATTGATGATAAGCTATTAAATTCTTCAGGATCTTCTTCAAATAGGTACTCTGAGGCTTTTCTCCAACTATCACCGGCAGTTTCCCAGTCATTCATACTATATGAAAGGTTTCCTAAATGTATTAATAGTTTAGCTGAAACTTCATATAATTTTAATTCTTCAGTTTTTCTAATTATCGATTTCAATCTATAACTTGCTTGAATATGATTTTTAAATTGGGAAATGATTTGAATAATTCTGGCAAAAAGTTCATCTAATTTAATATAACTACCGAGATCAAGGTAAATTTGGGCAGCTTTCTCATATAATTTTATAGCATCATCCCCTTTACCTTTATCAGCAAAGGTCTCCGCTTGATCTATTAATTTAATGGCCTCTATTTCCTTTTCCTCATTATCTTGATTGTTATACATGATATTCCCATCCTTGAATTATAATAATTGGTCTTGTAAATCTTTGTGTAGTATCTCAAATACAATGTGATTATAATACTATCCTAAAAAAATAAAGCATATTTAAGTTTTGATTAAAAATTAAAATCTAATATTTATCAAAAAGTTTAATATTATGCGCCTTTAATTTATTTTTAAAGGCAAATGTTTGGTACGCAGAAGCAAAGCATTCCTTAGCATCTTCAATTGCTCCATAAAAAATAAAGTTGGAAAACCAAGATGCAATAAACATAATACTTGCTCTACGATATCGAGTATGAAATTTTTTATTTAATCTAGGAGAAGAAAATTTAAATAAAAATAAGTTAGGAGCTGTTCCAACAGGTAATTTTAATGATGTACTTATTAATTGTTGTGTTTCAAGAATATGGGTTAAACTTTCAAGATCAATTACACCTCCATCAATCCATATCCGTTCTACTCCCAAATTTTTTACACCCTCAAGTAGGCTAAAATCTCCTGGTTGTTTTCTTTCAGTTATATATTTAAATCTCTGGGTAGATGTCATATTATTTGAACCAAGTATTAATATTACAACGGATTGTATTTTATACTTTCTAATTAAATCAAGCTCTTTTTTATTCTTTAGATTTGATATGGTGTTATAGATGATTTCCTCTGGCCTAACCCCATTTTCAATTAGATATTCAATACCGGATAATCTAGCCTCGAATGTACCACCTAAAACTAAAGGAGGTTCGAAATTTTCTAAGAAAAATTCAAGATATTTTACCATCGCATTAGGATTATCTGCGGAAATTTCAATTAGGTTTGGAAATTTATATTTCTCAGCTAATTCTGTTTGACTATGAATTCTTTTTTTTGCTTTTTCTTTATTAAAAATTTGGCTATTATTTCTATCGACTATAGATTGTCCTTGATAAAAAATGGTCCCAATTAACACAGGAGGTAAATTGAAATGTCCAAACCCTACTTTAATAGATCTATAAGAATAAAAGCTATCTTCGGGCATAATCCAGTCTAATCTATTAAATTTTAATGTTATTTTCCCTTAAAGGGAATAAGGAGGTCTTAATTAATATAGATGTAGTTTTACACCACAATTTTTACATTGACTATTATTTAGTGTTTCATAACAATTTTTATGATAAAGTGTTTTACAATTTTCACATCGAATAATTTTTTCTTCAGGCTCAAATATTAGATTACATATTGGACATGAATTAAATAACGCATCATCTTCAATTTCCCCAAAATTCGTTAATTCAGCAGCTGCGATTTCAGGCTTTTTATTGCTTGAGCCTTCACGAATACGTGGTTTTACTAAAGAAGTTAATTTTCTTACTTGGGACACTTCAATAGGTATTTTTAATAGATAAAAACAATGAGGACATCGAACAGTGGCTGATTTTCTCATTTTACTATCCTTTTGAGAATCTGCCCAGGATGCTAAACAGTGAATATGATATGGAGTCTGACAGTTTGGACAATAACGGCCACTCACAAAAAATGAGCTCTTCGTATAGGGATTTGTATCAGAAAAGCAAATAGAGCATTTTTTATAATCCGCTAATCCTCTAATTTGCAATAAACGTTGTTCTTGATCTTTAGTTAAATCTTGAACTCTTAATAGATCAGCAGCTATTTTTCTTAAGAAAGCGGGGTTATCCACCAAAGACTTTGAACTTTCTCCATAAGTTTTGATATTAGAATTTGCTAAATTAAGAGCGGCTTGTAATAGGGATTCTGAGTCATTATTATAAAAATATTTACCTCCCGTAATATCACTCAATCGTTTTAGAAGATTAAGGGAAGAAACTTCACCTAACCGGAAACAATCAATCTTAATATTCAATCCATGTGCGAGTCGTGCCATTTTGAGGGGATCGACAGAAGTTTTAGTGAGCTTCCCATCAGATATCAACAAGATTCTAGGTATTTTTGCAGCAATTTTCCTTAATTCAGATATAATAATTTTGATGGAAAATCCTAATGCCTCTCCCATTGCTGATTTTCCAGAAAATTCTAATGAATCTAAACAACTGAAAAGAGATTCTTCTGTACTTGTGAAGTCTAAGATCTTTTTTGGTTTATCAGAAAATCTGACCACAGCAAAAGAAGACATTGTATCCTCATTAAATCTTTCGCTAATTAACTTTTTAACAGCTTTAATACTAGCATTAAGGCGAGTAGGAGGATAATCTGTTCGATACATTGATCTCGAAGTATCTATACAAATTACTATGTTTTCTGGAACCCTTTCTGACATTTCTAGCTTATTTACCTAATATAGTTTTTTTTAAACCCTAAATATCACTCCTAATTTTTATATGTTACAAAAAGAATAAATAATTATGTTTTTTCACAAAAATAAAGTTTTATAAGTTAGTTTTTTCATATTTAATAAAACTCTTTCAAATTTAGAAAAAACAAAGATTGATTATAGAAAAGTGAAATGGTTATAATCTTCGATGTATCATGTTAGATAATGATAGTAATAAAAATATAAAAGTAAAAGATTTCTTTAAGAGTAATGTTATTATTAATGAATTAGAAGATATATTAAATCTTAAACCTGATACGCTTATTGGTATTGATAAAGTATCATCTGATACTTTAGGGGATTATAATATTAAAAATATTGGAGATTTGGCAAAGGTTTCATTGGAAAATTTGCCAGATGTAAAGGAAATACCCAGTTCTATTCTCATAAAATGGGTA
>JAEOSD010000048.1 GCA_016840545.1 Promethearchaeota archaeon | reverse complement strand
AAATTAATTTTTTCTTCTCTCTGAACTTTTTCCTTTTTAAATAATCCCTTCCTCCCAAAAAATTATATGCAATTCTTAAGACAGAAGAAAACCTAACTAATTCGTCAGCCATCAAACTCATTATCATATCATCTCCAAAAAAGCCTCAATACGTGTAGAGAGTTGACCTTTGTTCGCTTTTGAATAATCTCTCTCTAAATTTAAGACAGGAATACCCTGATCTTGTAATTTATTTTTAAAAAAAGAAGACATAATCGAAATATGATCACAGAATTTAATTATATGATTAATTACTGCTAATTTTTTTCCAGTTTTTTGTTTATACTGATGATACATGTCTAAAATTTGAGCTATTTTATTTTCTAAAAAATTAGGAACTGAGTGATCTCCATAAATATTTTTATTGAATCTATGTACAAACAAATTAAGAGGATCTTTTTCCGCTTCAATTAAATCATCACTGATTATTTGTGAAAAATAACTATTACCAATCCATGTATCGTAAAAAACTATGTTTGCCCCTCCCTCCTCGATTAGATCTATTATATAATCATTGATAAATATTGAACAACCAGTTAATATAACATCTTTGGAAGTATTTTCAAAATCATTTGAATTTTCCTTATATTTTTGAATAATATTTTCCAGTGTTGGATGAAAATCAGGACCAAATAATAGTGCTTTTTGGATTATTTTTAATTTTTCAGACCCTTTAACGTATAATTTGTTGAATTCAAGAAGTTTTTTTTTAAAATTATTATATTTTTTGATACTGTTCAATAAATCTTCATTTTCAATCTTGCTTCCCATAATGCTTTCAAGATTTTGTTTGAGATCCTGCAATTCGAGTTTCAAGTAAGTCAAACTATTATTGGTTTTAGTATATGAGATATAGAAATTTAAACGGGGAATATTAAAATACTTAGAGATTATTTCTGATGCACATATATCCGAAACGCAATGGTTTGATACTAAAAAATAATCTATAAATTCCAAAAACTTGTAGGATCTAGGTTTTAAGGAAAACAACCCGATACATGACTGTGCAAAAGCGCATGTAGAGGGGGGTAGAAAATCATGGCTAGCAGTCATTAAATCGTCATTGCCACCGAACATTAACCTAAGTGGAATAAATCCCCCCGCATCAAATAATTCTTCTGGAATATTATCATGAGAAATAAAGCCAATTATCTTTTTACCTTCTTCTTTTTTTTCTTTAAGAAATGAAGAAAAATCCGAGAGCAATTCTAAGTCTTCCATAATATTCCTTTTAAAAATTAAATTTATTTTTAACTAAAAAAGAGACAATACTTTGAAAAATTTAATTATTATTCTCTTGAGCTATAAGTGCTGCACCAATTGCCCCCGTTAATTGTGGATATTCGGGACTAACAATCTCAAATCCTAGTTCCGCTACTAAATATTTTTTAACAGCGTTATTCTTCGCAACGCCTCCACAAAATATTAATTTAGGTGCTACTCCAATACGTTTTGCCATACCCGCTACTCTTCTTGAAATTGATTTATGAATCCCAGCAGCTATATCTTCTTTTGATGCGCCTCTCGCAAAAAGACTAATCACTTCACTTTCAGCAAATACAGTACAAGTAGAACTAATAGATGCTGGTTTTCGTGAGCCTAAAGCTAAATCACCAAACTCATTTATGGGCACTTCTAATGCATGTGCCATAACTTCTAAAAATCTTCCCGTTCCTGCTGCGCACTTATCATTCATTTGAAAATCTACAACATTTCCAGTTTTCTTTGAAATTAAAATCGCTTTACTATCCTGACCTCCAATATCTATTACCGAATGGGCATCTGGAAAGAAATATTGGGCTCCTTTTGCATGAGCTGTAATTTCTGTTATACGATCATCAGCAATATCAATAGTATTTCGACCATAACCCGTACTCATCACATAAACTTCAGATCTTTTTAGATTATTCTTCACTAGGATATCATCAAATAGATTATGTCCTACTTTCTTAAAATTATAAGTGGATCTTTCTGTTCTGTGATCAACTAATTTTCCTTCATTAATTAAAACGATTTTAGTTGCTAAGGAACCAATATCAATTCCAATAAACGCTTTCAATTTTTTATCTTCCTACTTAACTTTTACTTTAAAAATTCAGCAAAAAATATTAAATTTATCATTTAATCGTTGTAGTTAGGTCAATCTTAAGATAATGATTGAGATAACCATTGTTAATGTGAAAGCAATTAATAGTTGGAGGATATTTTTAATAATTGATTCACGAGAAATTGCACCTAAGAAAACCCCTAAGAGTACAATAAATATAAATATTATTAAGAAAGAGATCATGAATGTTTCAAATCTTGCTTGTGAAACCAAAAAGAAAGGGATTAAGGGTATAATTCCACCTAAAAAAGGGGCAATACCGTTGACTATTGCAACGCTAATTGTTGCAAAAGTCTTTGCTTTTTCTTGTAAAGTTTTCTTCTTGGCTTCTTTTTCGTTTTCTGTTTCATTTTGAACTAAATCATTCAGTTTTATATTCTTTAACATGGCTTTTTCTAATTCTTTCTTAGTTATATTACTATCTTCTTCTACAGCTTCACTTACAACAACCATTGCTTTATCTAATTCTAATTTTAATTTTCGCTGTTCAGCCTTTTCAGACATGTAAGAACCGGATATCCCTGATATTAGCATTGAAATAGCTGTTCCAAAACCAGTTAAAAGAACAATTTCACTCTCAATAAAAGGGTGTGATTCCTCTAAAATTAATACAAAAAAACCCAAAAGAATTCCAAGAACTGTTAGGAGCCCATCATAGAAATTATTTACAAAGTAGCGACGAGCTATGCCCCCAAATTTTGTGATCTTGGAAAAAAGTTTATATTTTTTAAACATTTTTTTAATTAATTAATTTGAATTGGCTGTAAAAGCCAATGTTTTAATTTAAAGTCCTAATAATAAAGATACTAGAAGTGTTACAATGCCTGCGGTCACTAAATGTAAAGCATATTTAATACGACCACCACCAGAGATATTACCCAGAAAAACGCCTAGATAAACCAATAAACCTGTTAAAATTATGTAAGAAAAGATGAAATGAAATAAAGATAAAACTGTACCAAAGAAAAATGGAATTAATGGAAGGGAAGACCCTATAACTGGAGCGCCTCCATCTACTAGAGATGCTACAATAGTGGCAAATTTTTCTGCTTGCTCAATTAAAGTCTTATTCTTTTTATCTTTTTTCTGATTTTGTTCAATAGGAATTAGTATATGTCTCTTATTATTTGTTTTTTCTGAATTAATCGGTATTAACATAGCTTTTTGGATTTCCTTTTCTTCTAATAATCTTTTAACTAACTCTAGTTTTTCTCTCTCAACCGTTTCATGATCAATTTCTGCCTCTTCTTCCTGAAGAATCACCATCTCTCTTTTTAAGTCCATCATTTTTTTCTTTCTTTCAGCTTCCTCGGAAAGAAAAGCTCCCCATAACCCACTTATCCCTATAGCTACAGCAGTCGCAAAACCAGTAATAATTACATTACTTGGTGTAATATTGCTACCATTTGGAGAAAGGAATATGATAAACAAACCACTCACAATTCCAGCGCATGTTAATGCTCCATCGAAACAATTGTTAAAAAATTTTCGACGAGAAATAATTCCCAAATCAGACATTTGGGAATATTTTTGCCATTTTTTTAAAGTTGATTTAATTCCCATTTTATTAAAAATGCACCTATTAAATATCATGTATTCTAAATGTAAAAATTTTACTTTTAGCGCAAATATTTTTCAAAACGAGGAGTCTCCAAAAAACCAATTATTTATAATACTAATAAAATCTAAGTTTTTATTCTATATAAATTAATTTTCTCCTAAAAGCTGATGATTTTTATTTATCTAATCATATAATATTTTTAGACTGTTAAAAATATAGTGAAATTTAAAATGTCATCAAATAGGAAGTTAAAAGAAGAAATAATAAGTTTACTTGTGGAACATTCAAGGATAATGTATGATGTCATAAGCGATATGGGAGTATATTATAGTGCTTGGGCAAAAGATTATGAAAAGAATAAAGAAAGTTTGCAGAAAAAAAAAAGTAAAATGCAATTATCTGAAGAAGAGGCAGATGAATATAAAATCAAATTAATACAAAATTTCGCAGAAGCAGGAACTCAAGGTTTTGGTGATTATGTTGATTTAATATTAAGATTGGATAATGTAATTAATTATCCTCTTGAATTTGTTGACATGCTCAATAAAATTGATTTATCCGCTAAGAAATTCAAGAATATTAAAACAAGATATGAAAGATTAATAAATCAAATCATGGAAATGGCAAATGTGCTAAAACAAACCTTAAAAAATCTGAGAGATAATACAGATATTGTGTATGAAAACACAGTAAAAATTCATGAGTTCGAGAATGATATTGATACAATTTACAGGCAATTTCTTGACTATCTTTATTCCACTTCAAATGAAGAATTAGACGTTAGACTACTATTAAGAATAAGAGACAGTATTGTATTACTAGAACAATTAGCCGATCGTATACATGATATTGCCGATGTTATTCGTGTTTTACTTTATCAATAATTTCTCCTTATACCATAAAAGTGATAAGAGAGACTTCTTCTTATTAATTTTAAAAATTATGTTAATTGCTTTTTAGATACTAATTTTAGAAAAATTTTTACGCTTTAATTTATTTTTTTATAATATTAGTTTTTAAATTAAAAATAGCAGTGAATTATATGAATGGTAAAAAGAAATTTTATCTACTACTTGGATTATTTCAAATAATTTTAGTACTTACTGTATTTTTTTCTGTAAATGGATTAGTAACATTTGTGGCTGCTCAACCCACTACTTTAGATTATTATAATTCAGTTACTTCAGCTATCTTGGCAATCTCAGCAGCAGTATCTGTTGGAGCTTCTGTATTAGGTAGTGCATTGGCAATAAAAACTGTAGGCACTGCAGCAATTTCATCTCTTGCAGAACGAGAAGAATCATTCTTTAAAGCATTCTTAGTAGTAGCATTAGCGGAAGCTTTAGCTGTTTATGGTTTAATCGTTGGAATCCTCTTATGGACAAAAATACCAACTCCACCAGCATAATATAAAAATTTCATTATTTTATAAATTAATATTATCAAAATTTCATCCTTTGGTGTTATCTACGAGCACATTAATCCCATCTTATGTTTATACCTACATAAAAATTGATTATTTAAAAAAACTGATTTTAAAAGAAGAAAATTTATTAAGATTAAGAGAATTTGATAATATTCGAGATCTTTTTGATTTTATTCGCCCTTATTATCCAGAAATTAATGTTTCAGAATATACTATAATAGAAATTGAGCAAGCTCTATTTCATATTTATATCAAGTTAATTGGAAAAATTTTGCATTTCTCTCCAGAGAATATGAAACTCTTTTTGAGAGCTTTACTTTTAAAATTTGAAATTTCCAATATTAAACAGATCATTCTTGGGTCTATTATCGGGATGTCTAAATTAGAAAAATCTAAGAGAATTAATTTTTTAGTAGAGGAATATTTAGAACATTCAAATTTTATCAATGATTTATTAGAAATCTCTAGTTTAGAGGAAATTCAATTATATATGAAAAAAACAAGATATAATAAAGCAATTCGAGAAGGTATACTTTATTTTAAAAATACGAATGAAATTTTTGTTTTAGAGACGTTTTTAGATAAGATATATTATGAAAATCTGATTTTAACTAAACAAATATATAATAAAAAAGAGAGTGCTATGATATCATTGTTTATAGATTATTCCATTGAAGTTTATAATTTAAGGATGATTTCACGTGCACTTATTAATAATTTTGATAAAAATTTAATTTCTCAACTTTTAGTTAACGAGTATGTATTTTTGAATCAGAATAAACTTAAAACGTTATTAAACACCAAAAATATTGATGATTTTACTTCAAATTTAGAAAATTTTTTAAGATCCTCAAAAGACTTAAAGGAATTATTTATACCAATTATTTTAAATAAAAAACATTTAAGATGGTCTTTTGAAGGGCTTTACCAAAATTATTATTTTAAAAAATTTCAATTAATAATTGATGATTTTGATTATGCAACAATATATAAGATTTTAGAATTGATAATTAAAAAAGAGAAAGAAATTAAATTTAATATAATGCCAAATGTAATTAGAATAATTCATAATAAGTATGAGGGGTTAAAGCTTAAGGATGAAAATTTTTGAATGGGCAAAAGAGGTAGAAAATATATATAAAGAACTAATAGAAAAATCGAAAACTCAAAATTTAAAAGAAATTGAAGAATTAAAGGTTGAAAATGAAAGACTATTAGATGAATTCTTACAAAAAAAACAAAATTTAGTTAATATTGCATTAAACTCTATTAATAAAGAAGTTAACAAGGAAATTTCACAATTTGAAGAGAATGTGAAAAGCATTCTTAAAAAATTTGAACAGGATTATAATCAAAATAAAAAAAAAATAATAAATAAAATCATTAAAAGGTTAGGTTTGGATTTTAATGCCTGAACAAAAGATTTATGCGATTGGAGAAGAAGAAATTATACTGATGATGGGTTTATTGGGAATAGAGGGAACAGTACTTAATAAACCAGAAGAATTTTCAAACGAATTTAGTAGGTTAAAAAAAGATACTTCTATAGGAATGATAATTATAGCAATGGATTTATTAAATAATGATATTAAAAATCTAATAGAACATAAATTAAGTAAAGAAAAGCCGTTTATTTTTTATCTTCCCGATATTTTCAAATCAAAACTTGAAGATAGGACTGTTTTTCTTGAAGAAATTTTTAAATCTATAGGAAAAATTATAAAATAGGCTGTTGAGGTAAAATTTCAGAAGAGAAAAATATTAAAGAACAATTTGGTCAATTAGGACTCTATTTAGTTGATAGGGCAGAAGAAAAGATAAAAGAATTTAACCAACAAATGCTTTATCAAAAAACAGAAATTAAAAAAAATTATTTAAAAAGAGTAAATGAAAATTTTATTCGAATAAAAAACCAATTTATAGAAGCTTATAATAACTTTTTAAATGAATCATTAACTTCTAACCTTATTCAAGCTAAAGAATCAATTTTAAATCTAAAAAATAACTTTTTAGATGATTTAAAACATGAATTAATAAACCAATTAGAAGAAATTATTACAAGAAATTACTCAAATTATTTAAATTTTTTAATTGAGAAAATAAAAAGCTCATTAGAAATTATTGATAAACCTCCAAAAGTAATTATTCTATTAAATCAAAAAGATTTTAGTGCAATTAATAGAGATCTCTCTAAAATTGAAAATCTTTTCAAAAATAAAATAGAAATTATTTCTTCTGAAGAAGATTTTATCGGTGGTTTTAAAGTAATCTTGGAAGATGGTAAAATAAGCTATAACTATTCTATTGATAATTTGTTATTAAAGAACGTTATTGTTATCGAAAAACACCTTTCACAAATTTTTTCTAAAATTGAAATGGAAAAATTACAAATCGATTTTGAAAGATATATTGAAAATAAAAAACAAGAAATAAAGGAGTATTTAAAAGAGTATGATCAAATCTAATGAATCCTCCCAAATTGGATATATTACAGCAATTAATGGATCTTTAATCATTGTGAAGGGTATAGAAAAGCAGGTTAAATTACATGATTTAATTATAGTCTCAAAACAAAATATTTTAGGAGAAATAATTCAGATTTATAATAGCTATGCGGTGGCACAATGCTATGAAAGCACTAATAACTTAAAATTAAATCAAGAGGTTATTAGTCTTCAAGAACCTTTATCAATGGAATTAGCACCAGGACTCCTTAAAAGTGTATTTGATGGGATTCAGAGGCCTTTAAATTTATTTGATAAAAAATTAAACAGTGCTTTTTTACAACGTGGTATTGAAATACCATCTCTTTCTAGAACTAATAAATGGCATTTTATCCCCCACAAGAACGATGGAGAAGAAGTTGAACCAGGAGATATAATCGGTTCAATTCAAGAAACACCTTTAATAGAACATAGAATATTAGTTCCAATTAACTATTCAGGAGTTTTATCGTTTATTGTTGAAGAGGGGGATTATACTATAGAGGAGGAAATCTATCGATTGAAAAAAAGTGGAAAAGAATATTCTTTAACCATGCTACAAAAGTGGCCGATAACGAGTAGTAGACCTTACAAAGAGAGAATCACATCAGAAGAACCTTTAATTACGGGAATAAGGATAATTGATTTGCTCTTTCCTATAGTAAAAGGAGGAACGGTTGCCGTACCAGGAGGTTTTGGTACAGGTAAAACAGTTATTCAGCAATCTTTAGCAAAATGGTGTGATGCTGATATAATTATTTTTGTAGGATGTGGAGAACGCGGGAATGAAATTGCTGATGTTTTAAAAGAATTTTCAAATATAATAGATCCTAAAAGTGGACGTCCCCTAATAGAAAGAATAGTCATTATAGCTAACACTTCAAATATGCCTGTTTCAGCTCGCGAGGCAAGTATCTTCTCAGGAGTTACCATAGCCGAATATTATAGAGATATGGGTTACGATGTAGCAGTTTTAGCTGATAGTACTTCTAGATGGGCAGAATCTTTAAGAGAAATTTCGGGATTATTGGAAGAAATGCCTGCAGAGGAAGGTTATCCTGCATACTTACCTTCTAAGCTTTCAAGTTTTTATGAAAGGGCTGGAAAAGTAGAAATATTAGGAAATAATGATCCAAAAAGAAAAAATTTAGGCTCATTAACAATAATTGGCTCAGTTTCTCCTCCTGCAGGTGATTTTAGTGAACCAGTAACAGCTACTACTAAAAGATTTGTTCAAGCATTCTGGGCATTAGATGCTAGTCTTGCTTATTCAAAACATTATCCTGCTATAAATTGGTTGAGTTCTTATTCAAATTATTTAGAATACGTAGCTCAATGGTGGTATGAAAGAGATATTCATTGGCCTGAAGTTGATATTGATTGGTATCAATGTAGAGCTGAAATTAATGTAATTTTATCAAGGGAAAATGAATTAAAAAATATTGTCCAATTAATTGGAGAAGAAAATTTACCTGATGACCAACAATTTGTGATTTTTATTGGAAAATTAATACGAGAAAGTTTTCTTATACAAAATGCTTTTGATAATATTGATAACTTTACCAATATTAATAAATTGTTAGGACACACAAAACTAATTCTACTTTTATATCATCAAGGACAAGAACTTCTAACTCAAGGATATTTGCTCGAAGATATTAAATCTCTTGAAGTTTTGAATGATATTCGAAGAATTAGCCATACAATCCCTAATGATCAATTTGATAAAATAGAAAAATTAAAAAATAAATTGCTTAAAGATATTCAATCCATAAAATTAATGTATAGTGGACGTAAGAAGTTATGAGTGTCATTTATAGAAATATACAAGAAATTGTCGGACCATTAATTTTTTTGACAAATGAACATGATGTACAATATGGGGAGATAGTTAAAATTGAATCTGAAGATGGTAAAACTAGATCGGGTCAAGTGGTAAAAATGAACGAGGAGGTAATAGTTATTGAGGTTTTTGAAACAACTCAAGGCTTATCCAGTGAAAATTCAAAAATTTTCTTTACTGAAGATACTTTTAAAGTGAGAATATCAGAAAATGATATGTTCGGAAGAACATTTAACTCTTTGGGAAGACCGTTTAACATTTATACAAAAAAGATTTTATCCACAGATATAATTAGTGATCTCGAATTAGAGATTTATGGAGCACCAATTAATCCCTATTCAAGAGATTATCCTTCAGAAGTTATCCAGACGGGGATCTCTGTGATAGATGGACTTTTTACTTTGATTAGAGGGCAAAAATTACCTATTTTTAGTGCACAAGGATTGCCACACAATAAATTGGCAGCACAAATAGTAACCCAAGCTAGAGTATTAACTGAAGAATCGTTTTTAATTATTTTTTGTGGTATTGGTATAATAGAAGATGAGGCAATAAATTTTTTAAAAGCTTTTAGAGAGAGTGGAAATATTCAAAATATTATTTCATTTATAAATTTTGCATCTGATCCTATAATGGAAAGATTAATTATCCCTCGAGTAGCTTTAACAACAGCAGAATATTTTGCATTTGAAAAAGAAATGCATGTACTCGTAGTATTAATCGATATGACAAACTATGCTGAAGCATTAAGAGAATTAAGTTCTGCAAAAGAAGAGATCCCTAGTAGAAAGGGATATCCAGGATACCTATATTCTGATTTAGCGTCGATTTATGAAAGAACTGGAAAATTAAAAGGAAAAAAAGGATCAATTACTCAAATTCCTATTTTAACTATGCCTAATGATGATATTTCACATCCCATTCCCGATACAACTGGATATATAACCGAAGGACAGTTAGTTTTAAACCGCGATTTAAATAATAAAGGTATTTATCCTCCATTTGAAGTATTAGCATCAATTTCAAGGCTCATGAAAGATGCGATTGGAAAAAACACTACGAGAGAAGACCATGCTGATCTTAGTTCTCAACTATTAGCATCTTATTCTGATGCTCTTGAGGCTAGAGACTTACTCTCTGTTGTCGGAGAGGATGGTTTGAACTATGATCAAAAAGCATTATTAGATTTTGGTGACGATTTTGAAAAGAAGTTTTTAAATCAAGGAACCTCAGAAAACCGCAATTTTAATGACACATTTTCTATCGCATGGGAAGTTCTTTCAAATTTGTCAAGAAATCAATTATTTAGAATTCATCAGGAATTTATTGAAAATTATTATATTCCATAGGTGTTGATATTAAGTTTCAGAGAAATAAAACCTACAAAAACAAATTTAATCAACTTGCAGAAAAAGTTAATTTTTGCTAGAAAAGGAGAAAAATTTTTAGAATTTAAACGTGAACAATTAATTGGTTTAATTAAAACTAATTGGATAGTTTACCAAAAGAAATTGGATGAATTTTTGAAATTATTTGGAAAAGCTTTAATTTATCTGAATGAAGCTTATAAAGAAATGGGTAAGAGAGATTTGGTTTTGATTAGTAATTTAAGCAAAATCCAATATCGCCCAACAGTTAATATCAAATATACTAAAAATATTGGGATCACTTTCCATAACGTAGATTTCGATTTAAATCGAACAGGAAGACTTCCTGCTTATTCGTTTGAAAATACCAGCCACTTCATCGATGAATTGATGCCTCTATTAGAAGAATTTTTTAAAAATATGATTAATTTTGCGGAATTTGAAGATTTATTTTTCTTACTGGCTTTAAATTTTAAAAAAGTAAGCAGAAGGATCAATGGACTAAAAAATATGATTATTCCTACTCTAATATTAGATATTAGAAAAATTAAGGGAATCTTAGAAGAATTGGATAGAGAAAATTTTGTTAGGCTAAAAAAAACAAAAGATTTAATAAAAAAAAAGGAAAATAAGCAATCTGGAGGAGTTATTCAGTGACAAAGAAAACTCAGATGAGTTTGCTCAAGATAGGAATTAATAAATATTATAAAGACCGACTTTTAAATATTCTTTCATCAATAAATAATGTTCATATAAAAACAAAAGAAAAGATTCTTTCAGGAAAAAAAATAGAAGAAAAAGATCCCTTCTTTGGTGTAATTAAAAATCTACGGCAAGGTTTAGATTCATTATTTAATAAACTCAATATTAATGAAAATGAATTCCAAGAATTAAAAAAGATTGAATCTGAAGAAAAAATTGAATTTGTGGTAAAAGATATACCAGAATTAGTTAATAAATCATTAGAAGAAATTAATTTTTATACAAATCGAATTAATGAATTGGATAAATATGTCGCAAATGCAAAAATTGAATTAGAAAATTTGCAAATAATAAAATCTAGTTATACATTTTTGGAGCAATTTAATTTAACAAGAGAAAGTATATCAGAATTCAAAAACTTAAGTTTTAGGGTATTTATAACTTTTAAAAAGAACATTGAAAATTTCAAAACTCTTTTTGCATTTGATGCGTTTCCAAATGTCCACCAAAGTGATGAGTTATTCCCAAACGTATACAAATTAGAAGACCGTAATACTTTTTATGTAATTTATCCGAAAGATCTAGAAGAAAACTTAAGGGAAAGAATAAATCTTATTCACGCAGAAGAGGTTCCAATTTTAAAAAAGTATTTAACTCCAGATACGATCAATTTTACACGAATAAATAATGAAATTGATATTATTAATACCACTTTATCGAAATATGAGAAAGAAAGAGCCCAACTAAGAAATTCAAATCTACACAAATTTGCTGCAATAAATGAAGTTGTGCAAAATATCGAAGAGTATCACTGGGCAGAACAACAATTTGAGGAAATTTCTCCAGATCGCCTAATCTTAAAATTTTATTTACCTTCGTGGAAAAAGAAAGAAGTAGAACAACTTTTATTGAAAACTTTTAAAAATAAGATTATTATTGATATTGTTGATATTCCTAGATTTCATGAAATAAAAGAAATAGACCGAATAGAACCTAAATCCGAAAAAAGTAAATCTCTAGATGAAGAAAAACAAACAGAGTATAGTTTAACAGTAAATGAAGATGTAAAGCAAGAAGATTTAAGAGCTAATACTCCTACAATTATGAAAAATTCTTGGTTTATCAGACCTTTCGAATTGATTACAAAAATGTATGGTATACCATCCTATTCTGAAATCGATCCCACACCATTTATAGCATTTACATTTCCCTTTATTTTTGGATTAATGTTTGGAGATATTGGTCATGGATTTTGTTTAATGATTGCAGGTATTTTTGGAGGCATTATTTTTAGAAAGAAAAATGTAGGTAAATTCAGCTGGATTATTTTCTATTGCGGAATAGGAGCAGCTTTAGGTGGGTTATTTTATGGTGAATTTTTTGGATATGAAGAGTTTTTTGGCATTCCATTGCAACCAATTCTTATTCCTATTCCATTGTTAGGTCCTGTAAATATTTATAACCCAATTCAAAATATACAAAGCGTTTTTAAATTTGCTCTTTTCATTGGAGTAGTTCACATAAATCTAGGATGGTCACTTGAGCTTATTAATTATGCTAGGCAGTCAAAAAAATATTTAGCGCTTACTAATTCTTTCATGAAAATTTGTTTATTAACTGGTGGTACATATTTGATTTTTAATTATGGTATAGATCTTACAGTCTGGTTGTCTGAGCCTTATCCTATTTTATTGGTTATAGTTCCTGGTATTTTATTAATAATATTAAAACCTTTTGGTAAAGTTTTTGGGATAACCTACTTAAAACGAGAATCTTATGGTGCTTTAATGGGAGAAGGTACAGTAGAAACATTTGAAACAGCATTATCCATATTGAGTAATGTAGCATCCTATATTCGTTTATTAGCATTAGCCCTTGCACATATTGCTTTGATGATATCTATACAAGCACTATCAGGGTTAATTCAAGGTGAAGGAGTCTTATTTGAAATATTAACATTCTTAGGATTAATTTTAGGAAATGTTATTGTAATTTTATTGGAGGGTATATTAGTTTTTATCAACACAATTCGACTTCACTTCTATGAATTTTTCTTTAAATTTTACAAGGGTACAGGAACGGAATTTTTTCCTTTTTATTTAGACAATAATTATTCAGCAATCACCTTTAGAGTTGATTTTGAAAAAGATTTGATTTCTGAGGAAATAGAAAAAGAGTTCGAAACTAAAAAGGGAAAAGAAGAAGTAGATAAAGCAATAAGTTATATTCAAAGCAAGTATTTTAAGAGTAAATGATTAGGAGAATTTTTAAATGGAAAGTAAACCTGATGAAAAGAAACAATTAAGTAAAAAATCAATAATTATTCGCCTTATTTTTATTATAGTATATTCAATATTTCTCTATTATCTATATCTCTTTTTCATTAACTTAGGGATTCAACATTTAATTATTATATTAATTTTAATTTTCTTAATCTTGATTGTTATTGGGCCCCTTATCACAGGAATATCTAAAGCTATGTATAATAGATTGTTTCAACGAAAGAAAAAAAAAATTGAAAAATCCGATTATCAGGTTTATAAAGAACAACTTAAAAGCACACATCAAGATACTCAAATACAACCTATAGATACTAAAGATATAAATTTGGACTTTAAATATAGAAAGCCTATCATCCGAAAATGTAATCATTGTAAAATTATTGTACCGAATTTTGTAAAAACGTGTCCAAATTGCGGAAAACCTATAATAGATTAAGGTTTAAACCATTCAAAAAAATAATATGATTTTGTTAATGGATTTGCGATAACAAACTTTTTCCTCACTGAGGTTGCCAACCTTCCTGCTCTAACCATATCAATAGCAGTTATTTTGGTATCATGAGGTAAAACATGGACTATAAACGGAGAATGCTCAAGACCAGGACCTTTTCGATATACTACAAAATCAGCTCCAAATTTTAATCCTGGGCGCGGTATATATCCTTTTTCACGTAAATCTTGATATACAATGAATTTTTCCTCAAATTTATAATGTATTTGTTTTGCGATATCAAAAAACTCTTCTGATGTCAAATACTTCTCTTTTTCTGGGTCAAAAATAGTAATTTTTCCTTTTTGTAGTAAATAATATGCTTCTTCAATAGATAGTTCAGAGGGTTTTGAAAAATATTCCAAACGTGGTTTAGCAATTCCGAGAGGAGAACCAAAAAATTTTTTCTTAACATAAAGATATGATGCATGTAATGGATCAAAAACTATAACTCTTGAATTTATAAACTTGGTGGGTATTTTTTCTGGTAAGGTTTCTTCATTAATATCTTCTAGGGAAACTTGGTTTTTCTGTTCTTCATTCATCAATCTATAATCATTAATTATGGTTTAATAAATCTTTCAATTTTACAATGAGTAGATGGAATTATATAATTTTCAATATTAATAATTTTGATAATATAATAAAAAATACTCGTGTTTAAAAAATGGTTATTCGTAAAGCTATTGTGGCCGGTAGTTTTTATCCTCGTTATAAACCGGATTTACTTAGGATCTTAAAAGAATCCTTTACTGATAATGAGTTTGGTCCTGATGAAGTACCAAAAACATTAAATCAGGAACAACGAACAATTATTGGTGGTGTTTCTCCGCATGCGGGATATGTTTACTCGGGTTGTTGTGCTGCTTTTACATTTTTAAATTTGTTTAAAGAGAAGGTTCCTGATACAGTTGTTATTCTCGGTACTGATCATGTTGGCTATAGTGGTGTTGCATTAATGGATGAGGGTGAATGGGAAACACCTCTAGGTAATTTAACTATAGATAACGAATTATCAAATAGAATATTAGACATTAGTACGACTATAGTAAAGGATGAATCTGCATTCATTGGTTTTCCATTTGGAAGAGAACATAATATTGAAGTACAATTACCCTTCATAAAATATTGTTCTCATGAAAAAGACATTAAAATTGTTCCAATAAAAGTATCCACCAAAAAATATAGTGTTTTAGAAAACTTAGCAGAAGATATGTCACATGCAATTAAATTATATGATAAAGATGTTGTAATTGTTGCTTCATCTGATATGACACACAGAGAAATACATGGTACTGATGAATTAAAAAAATTCAAGGAGGGAGATCAAAAAGTTATTGATGCTTTCGTGGAATTAAATCCTTCTAAGACCCTTGACGCTGCCTTAAAAACTACCGTATGTGGCCCCCAAACAATTACGTCCTTAATGCTTATTTGTAAAAATTTAAATGCTACTGAGGGTAAATTATTAAAATATTATACAAGTACTGAAAAAACTGGGAATTACTATGGATATTGCGTTGGATATTTTTCTGGGATAATTATTAAATGAATCGAATATTTAATTATAATGATTAAAATACGTATTGAATGCTATGCCCGAAGATAATGAAAAAGTAGATGATTTTATTAGTCTCTGGAAGAAAAAAATGACTTCCGAAGATAAAAATCCATCTGTTATAAGAGATACTTTAAACAAAATGAGTTTATTACAACAAGAAAATGAAGAACTTAGAAAAAAAATAACACAAAACATTGATTTAATCAGTAGATCTGAAGAAATAATTAGAAAATCTGTTGAAGAGAAAGAAAAATTTAAGTTGGAAAAAGAAGAAGCTTTATCAGAAGTCAATATCCGTTTAAAAGATCTAGAGCAAGAAAACCTAGAATTAAGCAATAAAGTAAAGAGTATGGTTAAATTATTGCTCGAAAAAGATGAGGAAATTAAAAATATAAAGAGCCAACTTTCACGTGTAAAGGAACCTAGTGTCAGTTCAGACTCTATTATTAACCAATCATTAATTGATGATTTAAAATCTGAGATGTCAAGAAAAACCTCTCAGATTTCAGAATTAGAATTAAAAATCTCAGAATTGACTGATGAAAATGAAGTATTACATCAGCAATTAGTGGAGAAAATTAAAAATCTTCCTATTGATTATGTTGTACCTGTAGAAGAAATTGAAGTAATAAAACCACAACCACCTGAAACATCTTCACTACCACTTGAGCAGCTATGCCAAGATTTGCAAGCAGATTTAAACAAATATAAAAGAGTAATCGAGAAATTAACTAATGATAAATCTCAGCTCAAGCAAGCTCTAGAAAATAAAGGATATAAATTTGACGCGGAAGATATTGCTTCTTTGAGGACTGAAAATGAGGCTTTGAAAAAAGATTTGGAAGATTTGCAAAAATCCTTAAAAAAAGAGACTATGGCAGCTTCACCGGAAAGTAATTTAGGTTTTGAGTCTAAGATTAAAGAACTTGAAACTAAATTAAGCGAAAAGGAAGATTTGATTACTCAATTAAAATTATCACAAGTACCGCAAACCATCACAGGTTCTGGACCTATGACTCAATTAGTAGAAGATTTACAAAAAAATATAAATAAATTGAAAGCTTCACTTAGGGAAAAGGATCAGAAAATAGCAGAACTGCAAAATAAATAAATCCTCAGAGGACTTTTTTTATCGAAAAATTTTATTCTCCTATTTTTAAAATGAAAATGTTAGATTTTATCTTAGGAATATTTTATGATTTCTTTTCAAAAATTTTTTCAATAATAAGAAATTAAAATTAGAAAAGATGAGTAGTCAAAAAAACAAGGATTTATCATTCCTTTTTATTGGACATTTGGCCATTGATTCAATAATTAGGTTTAAAAAATTAAGAAAGCCAACTTTAGGCGGAAGTGTTTCTTTTGGTTCTTTAGCGCTAAGAAAATATAGTCAAAATGAGAATATTAGGATTGTATCTAATTTAGGTAAATTGAATTTTAATATGTCTTTGTTGAGATCACTCGAAAAATATAATATAGATTTAAGAGGAATAAAATGGTTTGACAGTAATAATACGAATTTTGTATTGGACTACATTAATCATTCTAGAACTTTAACTCTTAAAGCAAAAAGTCCTAATCTTAGGTTTGATGACTTTCCTGAGGAATATATAAATAATCAACCTGATGTAATCGTTTTAGTTCCTTTATGCAATGAAATCTCATATAATTATGTTTCTGAAATTTTAAATACATTCCCAGATGTTTTTATCGGCATAGATTTACAAGGCTTTATCAGAAATATTAATACTAATGGTATAGTCTCATATATCTGGGACGAAAATTTAATTAAAAATATGAATAAAATTATTAATTTAATTGGAGATCGGCTAATATTAAAAGGTTCGGAAATTGAAATGAAACTATTATCTGGTTATGAAGATTTAGATGCGGTTATGAAATATTTTAATATTTTTGATAATAATGGAATTTATATTATGACTCTTGGTGAAGTTGGCTCAATGATTATAAGAAAAGGGCAAGAAATGTTAAGAATTCCAGCATTTAAAGCTAAAAAAGTTATCGATGAAACTGGGGCTGGAGATGTATATTTAGCAATTTTTTTATACGAATTTCTTAATTCGGATATGTCATGGATGGATATAAAAAATTCTGCTTATTTAGCATCTGCTGCCGCCTCTTTTTTAGTCGAAAAAAAAGGGCCCGATGGATTTAAATGCAAAACAAAAGTACTACAAAGAGTAAAACAAAAGAATTATATCAATTAAGGTGATTTTCAATACATATTAATTCTCATTTTGCCACAGGGGTGATTTTCACTTCAATATTACACTACTTTTTTAATTTCAATTTATTTGAATTCTTATTAATAGTAATTTCCTCTTTCATTAGTGATTTTGATGTATTTTTCTCTAAGTATGCTAAAGATCATAACCATCGAATGTTGATTTCTCATTCAATTATCCCTAGCATTCTTATAATTTTACTAGGTATTATTTTTAATTGGTTAGCATTAATTTTCAGTGGAGTAGCATATTTTATCCATATAATAATAGATACTTTAGACTGGGGTACAAATTTTTTTTATTTTTCAAAAAAACAAATTGGTTTTAAATTTCTAATTACAAAAGAAGAATTTAATAATATCTCTAAGTATTTAGAGAATTATAGGAAACCTGAGTCATTTTTTGATAGAAAATATTACAATAATAAAATTTGTTTGAGCATTGAAATTTTATTATTTATACTTATGCTAATTTTTATTGTTCTTTTCGCTTTTCAATACGTTTTGGTTACTTTGATTTATTTTCCATTTTTATTCTTTCATTTACAACGTCATTATTATTTAAAAAAATTTGAAT
>JAEOSD010000047.1 GCA_016840545.1 Promethearchaeota archaeon | reverse complement strand
CCAAGAAGGGAAGCTTCTTGAGGAGGGTTCCCTTTCAAGGACATTTAAATTTTCTAATGTTTCAAAGGGACGAGATCTTTCGAATAATTTCTTAATAGATGCAATTAAAACAATCCCAATCAAGAATGTAATGCTAATATGCGCAAATAAGTAAGGATCGTACCAAATAAATAAATAATATGCCATTAGAATTAACCAAATTGTTTCTCGGCCGAAAAATGAAACAATCTTTAAAAAGTAAGTGAAGGGTTTTCCCCCTATCCCATTATACTTCAAAATAACTTTTCGATCCCATTCAATTACACGATGTAATAATTCTTTTGATTCCATCTTAGCTCTTTATTAAATGTTAAATTTTTGAATTGAATGGATTAAATTGTATGCTTTTTTGACTTTAGGAATTTGCTTAGTAAAATACTCTATTGAATGAGAATCTGATCCAACAAAAAATGTTGCACCCTCGTTTAATAGATTAATAACCACCCCTTTAGAAGGAAATGTTCTTCCTATTGGAAATTTTATGCCTGATAAATTATATTCAATTTGAATTTTGTTTTTTATACATATACGCCCCAATTCTAACACTCTTTCATCCGAAGTATTACAATCTTCAGTTGGTTTTATATCATCCTCATTAATGTAGCGAAATATTGTATCTATATGACATACATTTTTAAAAATTTTCGACTCAATCATTTTTTGATATATTTCAAAATAATTATCAATTATTTGCTTTACTGATACTTTTTTAACTAGCTCTTCTAACCTCGCTCTCGTTGTTATTGGATAGTGATGAATCCATTCATGGATTGATCCAGCAATAAAATCTAATTCATTACCATAATCATCCATAAATTCCAGTAATACAATTTCCCTGTCCACATAGTATTCAACCTCAAGCCCTCCCAGAACAAAGTCATATGTTTCTTTCAATTTATCAATTTCTTCAAGATAATCGTCGATTCCTCCATTATAAAATGGATTCAATTTATCCTTCTCTACATAATTAAGCTCAAAGTGTTCAAGAAAACACACGTTAATTTGATGCATTTCGGCAATTTTTATATAATCCTCAAAAATAGGACCATCTTGGTCAACATCTATACTCCAATTCTTTGTATGGACATGATAATCTGTATATTTAAACCTCATAGAGAAACAAAATTAATAATTAAAGAAGAGAAATAAAAATAATGATTATTCATTCCATTGAATTTTCCTTACTAAAAAAAACTTCATAAAATAACTCTTTTTCCCCTGCCTTGGGGGAGGTTATTTTAGTATAGCCACCTGTTTGAATAATTCTGACGGCGCTTTTATTTTGGATGTGAATATTTCCATAAAGTCCTTTTAATCCTTTCTCTTTTGCGATAATAATGATATGTTGATAAAGAAAAGCTCCAATCCCTTTCCCTCTATAATCTTCTCTCACAAGGAAACTATATTCTCCCATGTTTAATTTGGGATTTAAGTAATATGTAGCATTTCCAATCATTTCTTCTTTTCCAATTTCACCAATAAATGCGCCTATAGAAAAAACGTTGTTATAATCAATATTTACTTCAAATTGAGTTTTAGAATGAGTAAATTCTTTTTTCAACTCAAAGAATCTTAAATATCTATCTCTCTCACTTAATGAGTAATACAAATCTCTTAATAAGGGCTCATCGGTAGTTTTAACAGGACGAATTCTTATCTTTTCTTTATTAAATGCCGTATAAGTTGTTTCATATTCAGCTGGATAAATGCAAATCCGCCCTTTGTCATCACAGGAAAGCATCTGATCAGTATAAATATAGTTCAATTTTTTAGCTTCCTCTAGTAAAGATTGGCGGAATTTTGGATGCGCTATACAGATTAATTCAAGAATCCTTTCTCTAATCGATTTACCATGGAGATATGCTACGCCCCATTCAGTTACAACATAATAAACATCCCCGCGTGATAACATTACTCCCGCACCTTCGTCTAAATGAGGTACAATTCGTGATTTTTCACCGTCTCTAGATGTTGAGGGGATAATTATAATAGGTTTACCACCTTTAGAAAATGCTGATCCTCTCATAAAATCAATGGTTTCTCCAAAACCAGAATAGAACCTGTATCCTTCTGTAGCAGCATTTACTTGACCAGTTAGATCAATTTGTCGAGCAGAATTAATTGAAACCATCTTCTTGTTCATCCCAATATACCTAGGATTGCATACATAATCCGAAGGATAAAATTCAATATAAGGGTTGTTATCCACAAAATCATACAATTTTCGAGTTCCTAAAGCAAAACTGGTAATAATTTTTTCGGGGTGGAAATTCTTTTTTCTACAAGTTAAAACCCCTTCTTCTATTAAGGGAATTATATTTTCTGTAATATAGTGTGAATGCATACCCAAATCTTTCTTATCCTCTAAAAGTTTTAATGTAGCATTAGGTAAATCACCAAAACCAACATGAATTGTTGATTTATTCTCTACCAAATCCGCTAATTTGTTTCCTATTCTTTCAGCAATCTCATCTGGTGCATCAAAATGAAATTCTAATAATGGACAATCATTATATACGAAATAATCTATTTCTTTCATATGAATAAAACTGTTTCCTAAAGTACGCGGCATTTGAGGGTTAATTTCAGCAATATTTATATAAGATGATTGAGCTATTGGCTTAGCAATATCTACATTAATTCCTAAAGAACAAAAACCGTTAGGATCTGGAGGAGATACTTGTATAAGAGCAATATCTATATGCTTTCGGCCTGTTAAAAATAATGAAGGAATTTCACTCGCATATATTGGTGTATAATCCGCTTGCCCTTTATTAATTTCTTCACGAAGAGTCTTACCAATGAAAAAAGCATTATGTCTAAAAAGATCCTCTGCTTTATCTCTAAAATATTTTTCAGGACCTATTGTTAGGAAATGGAGTATTTCAGTATCGATTAATTTATCTGATTGTTTAATTAATTCTGAAGTTAATGCTTGTGGCTCAGAACAAGCAGTATCAATAAATACTCGATTGCCAGGTATGATTTTATTAACTGCTTCTTTTGCTGTTATTTCTTTTTCTTTCCACTTTTCACGCCAATCTGACAATTCGATTCTTTTCATTTTTAAAGAGATAATACTAAATAATTGATTAATACAAGGTCTACTATTGTAATAATTTGTGTCTTTATCCATATATTCTTTTTGAATTATAAATAATAATTTTTAAAAAAACCATTATTTTAGATGATTTAACATCTTATACTCCTTGAATTTAAAAAATTTGAAGGATTAAATCTCATAATTACATTCGGTAAAATTCTTTGGCTAAAATGGATGATATTCTTAAGGAAAACAATGTGGTAAAGGAGATTCTTCCTGATTTTCTTGAATTTAAAATACAAGAATAGGCAAGACATCTGGCTCTCCAGAAACAGGTCAGGAGCTGAAAATTGATGAAAGATACAAAATTGAAATGGTTTTATTTGAAGGTTATTTTTAATAGGTGAAAAAAATAATAGCCATCCTCCTAAAACTACTTCAAAAAGAAAAATTAAGAGACCTCCTATGTTCCACAGAACCTTAAAGTTAGATTTTATAAGGAATATCCCATTACCGAAGCCATAGAGAATGCTAGCAACAATTCCAAACCATCCGATAATTATTGGTACAACTCCATACGTAACAAATAGGATTGAATATGCGAGTGTACCAATGAAGAATAAGATCTGTGCTATTGCGAATCTAAACTCTTTTGTTTTGAGAATATTACGACCTGAATCAATTAAGGCACAAACAGAGGAGCTCTAAGAAATCGAGTTCTATGAACTTGAAAATTTTTAAAATTAAATCGTTTTTATTTTCTCTTACTTCCTTTTTACTGTAAACATTAAGACTTTCTTAACCACGGGCAGGATAAAATACATACCATACATCCATTATCTCCCAAACAAGTCTCAATATCTAAAACATCCTCCCGACATTTGGGATGATCGTTGAAGGCAACAAAAGTGAGTGCATTCTGAGGACATGCTTCAATACATTTTCGGCACGTACTACATTCATTTTTAATTACTTGATTAGTTTGAAGTGGTAAGTCTGTTAAAATTGCAATTAAGCGATGTAAAGGACCAAATTCTGGAGAAATAATTAATAGAGACCTACCTTGCCAGCCAAGTCCTGCTGTTTTTGCTAATAGTTTAAGAGACATAAATCCTAACCGATTAATAGGATCAAACTCATCCTCTGTATGAATAACAAGTTGCCTATAACCTTTACTTTCTAAATATTCCATTATAGAAAACGCGGCTTCTTCTAAAAATAATGCGGTCCTGCCACCTGAGGCTTTTTTCCCTAACTTTCCATATTGGGCACCCAATACTATGGCATATGGAAACATATTTAGGAATTTCTTTAAATCTGTGGGAAGTCCAGTTTCCATTTCCTTTAATAAATGCATGTTAGCAATGCCATAAATATCTATTTTTAGCTTTTCAATAAGCTTTCTAAGATTTTCTGTTTCGATTATTTTTTGGTCTTCCATAAATGATCCAACCTCTAACTTCTATAAATTTATTTTAATAATATCTAACCTAATTATAAATCAAAAGGCTGTTAATGTAATATTTTATCTCTTTATACATATAATTTTTTTGATATATTTAGTTAATCGAATTCTTTAATATTTTGCCTTCTTTAATATTTCATTATTTAACTAATTGGACAGGGGCAATAATAATCTTATTATTATAATATTCCCATCCTTGATGGGATTTAGCAATTAATTTTCTAAAACTTATATTTCATATATTTTTCAATCCATTAAATTATCAAATCCCATGCCTCGAAATACATTTTATATGATTTATAGATAAAATGTTTAAATGCAATCTCAAATACTCTCCTCATGAATAGTTTTCATCCAACAAAAAGCATGAGCTTTAAGTGGGATGAGACTGGGAAACAAGCTTTAAAATTTTTGATGAATTTATATAATCAAGATATTTAAACGTATCAATTAAATGAAAAATATAAATATGTGAAAAAACATGTCAGAAGAAGACAAAAAAATGGAAAGCATACTTACTGAAACACGTATTTTTGATCCTGTTAAATTAAACAAAAAATTCGCAAAAACAGGAATGTCATTTAAGGAATATAAAGAGCTCTATCAAAAATCCATCGAAGATATGGAAGGTTTTTGGGACAAACAAGCAAAATCACTTGATTGGTTTAAACCATACGATAAGGTATGGGAAAAAACGGATTTATTTCCAGGAAAGTGGTTTGTTGGTGGGAAGCTTAACGTAGCTTATAACTGTCTAGATAGACATGTTATAGCTGGAAACGGAAATAAAATAGCGCTCATATGGGAAGCAGATGAACCAGGTCAAGATAAAACATATACGTATAATGAATTATTAAAGGAAGTTAGCAAGGTTGCTAATGGAATGAAAAAACTCGGCTTAAAAAAAGGTGATAGGGTCACTATTTGGCTCCCTATGATTCCCGAATTAGCAATAATCATGCTTGCCTGTGCCCGGATTGGAGTAATTCATTCAATTGTGTTTGGTGGATTTTCCAAAGAAGCAGTAAAAGATAGAGTTGATGATTCTGATTCTCGACTTTTATTTACAAGCGATGAAACTGTAAGATCAGGGAAATTTTACCCCAAAATGGCTGATGTTGTGGAAATTGTCGATGATATCCCTACAATTGAACACGTTATCGTTGTAAAAAGATCAGGACGTGAAGTTCCTCATACTGATAAAGATATCTGGTACCATGATTTCATTGATGGAATTAGTGATGAATGTGAACCTGAACCAATGGATTCTGAAGATACACTCTTCATTTTATATACCAGTGGAACGACAGGAAAGCCAAAAGGAGTTAACCATACAACAGCAGGATATATCCTTTATACTTCTTTCACTCATAAAGTTGTGTTCAATTATCTCGAAGGTGATATTTGGTATTGTACTGCTGATATAGGATGGATTACTGGACATTCCTACATTGTGTATGGACCTCTAGCCAATGGAGCAACATCATTGATGTTTGAGGGTGTTCCAACATACCCAGATGTCAGTCGATTCTGGGATATTGTAGAGCACCATAAAGTGACCCATTTCTATACTGCTCCTACAGCAATTCGTGCACTTATGAGATATGGAGATGGTCCAGTTAAGAAACATGACCTAAGTTCCTTGAAAGTTTTAGGAACTGTTGGTGAGCCCATTAATCCAGAAGCCTGGACTTGGTATCATAGAGTTGTTGGTAAAGAACGCTGTCCAATCGTTGACACATACTGGCAGACAGAGACTGGAGGCTTTATTATGACTCCAATTGCCACGGCAACCCCAACCAAGCCTGGATCTTGTTGTCTACCCTTTTTAGGAATAAAACCAATCATCTTTGATCTCGAAGGTGATGAAATCACTGAAGCAAATGAAGGTGGCTACTTTGCTATGGCACAACCTTGGCCAGGTATGCTAAGAGACGTATGGGGTGATACTGAGCGCTTTAAATCTACATACCTTAATAGATACCCAGGGCATTATTATACCGGTGATGGTGCACGAAAGGATGAGGATGGGTATTATTGGATATTAGGTCGTCTTGATGACGTTATAAAGGTATCTGGTCATAGAATAGGGACAATGGAAGTGGAATCTGCGTTAGTAAGTCATCCACAAGTTGCAGAGGCTGCGGTAGCTCCTTTTCCGCATAAAATAAAGGGTCAAGCGATTTATGCTTATGTAACCTTAATGCAAGGTGTTGAGAAATCCGCAAAGTTATCCAAGGACATAAGGATGCATGTAAGAAAGGAGATTGGTCCAGTATTTCAACCAGATGTCATTCAATTTGCTGATGCTTTACCAAAGACGAGAAGCGGTAAGATAATGAGAAGGATCTTAAAAGCAATTGCTGCGGGAACAGAAATTGGGAATATAACGACATTAGCGGATCCTTCAGTTGTGGATGATCTTATTGCAGAAAGAAATAAAATAGCTATTGAAATAGGTTAAAACTTTTTTTTGCATTATAATTTTTTTTATATCTTTATCTTTTTTTTAAAGAGCTCAGAAAATTATTATATTTATGTTTTATAATTTTAGAATCTAATTTAAGATTTCATTACTTTTTTACATACAAGGATTGCTACAGCGGATAGGATACCAAACAGAAAGACTAGATTATATCCTGAAATTACTCCTTTTTTAATACAATAGTTGTTTTTAAAAATATTACCTTCACAATGATTTTCAACAATACATACATCATTTCTGATTAAAATATTTCCCGTGACATTGTTATAATTACTAAATTCTAAATAGATTCCTATATAATTTTCTTTTATAGAATTTCCCGCAATAGTGTTATTATCAGTTTCACCCAAATATATCCCGTAAAAACGATTATCGCCTACAGTATTCCCCAAAATAATGCTATTGTCACAGTATTTTAAATGTAAACCATATTGATCGTTTTTACATACGGTATTTTCTAAAACAGAGTTATAATCCCCAAAAATAACTATCCCATGATCAGTATTGTTTCTTACAATATTCCTTGACACTATATTGAAGTTACAATAACCTATTGGTAAAGTCTCAAATTCTAATACTATTCCATTATGTAAACTATTTTGTACTGTATTCTTCGTTATGGTGTTATAATCACAAGACTCTAAATAAATTCCATTATAATTAAAAGAACATGTATTGTTTATTAAGAGGGCGTTGTTGACATTCATTAATTTAATTCCTGCCTCCTTCCATCCTAATGAATTATACAGAGTACATTTTTCAATCCTAAAGTACACATTGGAATTCTCAATTAAGATACAACTTCCCGAACCTTCACCATCTATTATTAAATCTTCTATTACATAAGGATCAGAATAAGTGCCTGAACCCATACAATTTCCATCGTTTTTAAAATCAACCCACCCCGAATTACTGATGATATGAATTTTTCCTGATATCTTTGAGATTTTCAAATTTTCAAAATCAAAACAAAATTCTGTATTTTTGTCACTAATTCCCGCGTTAGAATTGAGATTTTTGGCGGTTGTTGGTATATATGGCATCCTTTAGCCATCGTTGTGGCTTGTTTTGGGGGAGTGTGCCTAATTATCTTACTGAAAATACGAAAAATGACTAAAGAGCAATTCGATAGGGAGATGGAAGAAGCTAAGAGAAAATATGGGAGATTTTTCTAATTTTTGGATATTTTTAAATACCAATGGTGATTATTTCTTATTTACAAAATTATGCATTAACAATTGAAAGTGAAAGAGATTTCTAGGAAGAGTAATATTAGATTTGTGGTACAATTAAGTAAATATTATATATGACTGATAATATTATCCCAGTGTTTGTTGGTTTTGGAATTTCAAAGCCAGAACATGTAAGTATCATTATAGAAGCAGGCGCAAATGGTATCATCATAGGCTCTACGATGGTTAATATAATTAAAAAAAATTTAGGTGATTTTGAAAAGATGGAAAATGGAATGGTAGAATTCGTTTCTAGTATAAAAAAAGCATTAAGGAGGTCAAAATAATTGACAGGACAAGAACCAGATCGATTTTATTATAAAGATCAGAGATTAGATCTTGTTGGCATAAAGGGTAAAGGGTTCCTCCTACCGTCAGATTTTGGAATTGAAACTCATATGACTGCTACTAGTTGTCGGAGAGGATATATAATGAGATACAAAATAGTTGAAAATCAAATAGTTTTGGATGGCTTTTGGTTTAGTTCAAAAACTGACTATCTCCCTGAGATTAATGGTATAAAACCTGTTAAATTATCAGAAGAAATCGCAGAAAAGGATAATTATATGCGCCATATGTTTAAATTTGAATACAGGAATTTAGAGAAAAAAATACCGTTTAAGGGGAGTATCATATTAGCGAAAGACTTAATACGATCGAAATATGTTCATATGGGATTTCAGAGCCGGACAGCTTATAAAACAGTCTTAAAGTTTGAATTTAAAGACGGGATGATTGTCAATGTTCAGGATATATCTAAAGCCGCTAAAAAAGCCAGAAGATAAGGTATTACTGATAAGTACTTTCTGAGGGGTTCGATCTGAGTCCCGATCTGAGTCTTTTACAAATAAATTTATAATCACTTTTCTACTATGATTATAATAAGAAAAAAATTATTATCTTGTAAAGCAATTCTATATTCTTATTCAGTATTGTGAAGATATTACATTATTTTTCTGTGAAAATTGGATGGAAAGGTAAATTGCAATGAAAATTCCATTGAAAAACTAAAGCATTTAATAGATTAAAAAAAATCGAAAAAGATCTAAAAAGAAGCAGAAATATTAGGCTTTAAAAACTTACAAAAATATACTTTTTTTGGACAACGGAAAGGGGGAGCTATTTTAAAAACAGACACGGAATAACAAATATGTTTCTGTAGATTTTAGCATCAATATTTCCTTTTAGCTTTTCTATACTGATTGTTTTTTTATGTTTCGCGAATAATCTTAATTTCTTAGGAACTTTTTGTTCCTCTACTTCCTCTTCTTTGACTTCATTCTTAAGACTAACCACATATATTTCTTCTGGTTTTATTAAAATTTTTAATTTTTTTCTCTCTAATATTTGTTCCATCTTTCACACTTCTTTTTTGTTATACTTTATAGTTTCAATTGAAATTATAAATCAAATGGAGTCCAGTTGTTAAGATTAAGAAATTCTGTCTGAAAAATGTTAAACTCGTATTTAACAACAAATTTATAAGAATCAAACCATCCTATATAATTCTGAAGATGGTAGAACTTCTTATTTTAATCTCTAAATTAATATAGCAGAATCAATGATTATTGATAAAACATAAATCAGAAGAGTGGCATGAAATAAAGGTAGTGCCTTCAATCTTGCCTTTAAGTCTTTAGCTTTAATTATAATCAGATTGGCTCCTATAATAAGAATCCAGCTGAATGCAAACCCAATTAGTGCAATAATACCCAAATCAAGAAAAACAAATATTACAGAAGTTATAAGATGAATTAGGGAAAAAGAACTAATCCAGATAATATTACCCTTAATACCATATAAGCCCGAAATAGTTTTAAGATTTTTTGCTTCATCATTCTTAACATCAACAATATCATTTGCCCCAAGGTGAGCAAGAGCCCAAGGATACATGAATAAAAGATAAAGGATAACAGTAAAATCAAATTGCCCGAAACATAAATATCCCGCAATCGGAAATAAAAGCAGATCAGTTCTTCCAAGTATCTGGGCAATTGGAAATGTTTGTTTTTTTTTCACTATTTGATAGAAAATTTCCATTGAATACGCATAGATCATAATAATGTAGATATAAAAAAGATTTGGATAGGGTAAAAATGCTATTAAAATAACTGTAATTAAAACAAAAATGACGAAGACTGTTACCGCTTCCTCTAAAGAAATTCTTCCCGAAGGGATGGGTCGTTCCTTAAAAGGTCTCCAATAATTAGTAAGCGTATCATCAACATCTAATTTGTCTATAGAGTGATCAACAATATCATTTAAGACCATCCCAGCTTCAAATCCAAAAAGCCCTATGAAAATAGCTAGTATTAAAAAGCTCCAAGAAAAATAATTATAATTTTTAAATGCGAGCATTAAACCTGAGCAAAATAATAAAGGCCAAACAGGAGCAAAGTGTGCTCTAGTTAAATCAATGTATGCTTTAATTTTCTCCTTTAATATCATAAATATAACCTTTTTTATGATACAGAAAATTCTTTATTAAAGAAAAATTTTATTTTTTTAAAAAGATTTTTTAAAACAAAAATTTTCTAATTATATAGGAAAACCCGAATTATTTGATTAAGGTATTGAAATTCCATATTTCAATAAATTATTCTTAAGTTATTTATTTTTGATATGGGTTTATATAAAATAGCATGGAAATATCAAAGCTTAATTTCGATGTAATTGTCGTTGGTGCGGGTACATCAGGGGCTATAGCAGCCAGATTTGCTGCTCAGCAAGGCTTAAAAGTTTGCCTAATTGATAGTAATACCAGAAGTGAAATAGGTAATAAGGTTTGCGGTGATGGTGTTCTTGCAACGATATTCGATTTTCTGCACATCAGTCCACCCCGAGGAGATGAATTTTTAAGCCTTAAGCGTGGTTTTCGGCTTTATTCACCTGATCAAAAAAACTCGTTAACGATAAAAATACCATTATATTTTGTAGATCGGTTAAGATTCGGCCAGAGATTGCTTAAGGAAGCGATAGATTCCGGCATTGATGAATTTCTAGATAAAACAAGGGCTATAAATCTAACTTATAATAAGGAGGGTGTTGATGGTATTAAAGTTAGGCTAAAAAATGGTTCAAAAGTGGATTTAAAGTCGAAGATTGTTATCGATGCGAGTGGTTGTTATTCTACATTAAGAAGAACAATAAAAAGCACTCTCATAATAAACGAAATTCCTAAGAGGGATCTAGTACTATGCTATCGTAGCATAGTTAAGCTTCCATCTGAATTGAAACTAATTCAAGACCTTGATTATTGTACATTAATCATTGATCCCGATAAACGATCGCCAGGAGGATTTATTTGGTATTTTCCTAAAAGTGAAACGATCATTAACATCGGTTTAGGTACTTTCATACAATATAAAGGATCAATTAAACAATACTTTCAAAAGTATGTTTTTGATTATTTTATTACCCAAACTAACTTTGATATAATCTCTTCAGCAGGATGCGTTGTACCGTTAAGAAGATCATTGCTCTCCTGCGCTGATAATGGTATCATGTTTGTTGGAGATGCTGCATGTCATGTAGATCCTGCCAATGGCGGGGGTATTGATGTTGGAATGAGAGCAGGATACTATGCTGCTCAAGTAGCTAAAAAAGCTATTTATGCAAATGATTACTCCCTAAATACCTTATGGGACTACAATTCCAACATTATGTCAGATTTTGGTGCAAAACATGCTGTTTCAGACATCATAAGACTCTTCTTTCAATATAAACCTTCAAAAGATCTAAATTTTATCATTAAAAAGAATATTTTAACTGATACTGATATTAGTAAACTTTGGTTTCATGGAGAATTAGATTTAAATTATAAAGCAATTATTAAGAAAGCCCTTAATGGAATCACTCGACCAAAATTATTACTCGAATTAAAGTCACTAACAAAATATATGAATAAAGTGATTAATCTCTACAATAACTATCCTAATAGCGTCAATTCATTTGAAAAATGGAGAGAACAAGAAAAATCTCTTTTTGAAAAAATATATTTAAAATTTATCTTAAATTAGCAAAAAACTCATCAATCTTGTAAAGCAAATTAACAATTTTTTATCTTTTAATTCAAATTAACCCACGAATTAGATTGAATTAAGCAATAAATTGGTAAAATAAGAGTATAGATGGTTAAGGAGTAGGTAAGGGGAGTATTTTCATTAACTCAAAGAAACCTAAAAATTTTTTTTTTAATATATTAATTTAACAAAGGGTCTGGAATTTTCAAGAGGTATGGAAAGGTAAATTCAGAGGCTGATTTCAATGAAAATTTAGTGAAAAATGAAATAACAATAGGATTAAAATGAAAAAAACATTTCTAAATTAGAAAAAGTGATATTTATTTTACTTAGAGGGTAATTCATAATTAAAAAATTAATGTTTTACTTTAATTTAAAGCTGAGATGAACTATAAGCGAGCATTTTCATTCAATGAAAATATAGTGAAAAATGTCAGTTGAGTTAAAAAAACTCACAAACTAGCCGCATCAATTTCTATAAAGATGTTTTATTGGGAAAAATTTTAGTTTTAACTTATTCCTTTGAACCGGGCTGCCATATAAACAATTTTATCGTGCAATATTCCTTAAAACCCATCTTATTATACATATTTAAACCCATCTCAGTTGAATGAAGAATTGCAGTCTCATATCCTAATTTCTTAGCCTCGTTTAGTGAAGCAAGAGTTATCGCAGTACCAATCCCTTTACCACGTGCTTCTTCTAATGTAGTAACCATATGAATACCTGCAACACCTGCTTTATACAATACTAATGAAGAAGCGACAGCATTTCCATCATAATATGCTAAGAACGCACTTGCAGAGGCTTTATCGTTCAAAAGTAAAAATGAGAAAGCATTGTAAAAAAAATCAGATCGAACTTCTTTTGGAAATTCAAATCCCGTTAAAATTATGTCATTCCATACTTTTAAAGTATCCATATTTTCAATCTTTATTATCTCTACCTTATCTAAAAGTTCTCTTTCTGTGTTTAAAATTTTTAGGTTATAAGCCATCCCCTGAAGCTTGTCATTGATAAATCCATTTTTGATTAATAACTCTCCCATATTTTTAGGAGTGCTACATGGACCAAGCACCCAAAGAAAGGGAACTTGTCTCTTTTCAAAAAAAGTAATGTTTTCCTTTATCTTTTTCATGGCATTTTCTGACGAAATATGATTATCTATAACCCCATTAAAGAAAAAAAATGAGATCCCTGTAGAGAATCTGGAGAACTCCTCAGTCTCTTCATATAGGTTATCTTTAAGATCGCTATGTACCATCGATCTAAAAAATTCATAAAGATTGAACTCAATTGCATGTTCAATTTCAGATTTATTTAGATTTTTAAGAATTCTTATAATTTGTTTCACTTCTAAAGATTTGATATTAATATATTATAGTTCTAAACCATGCACATACTTATAATATAATATGTTGAAAAAAAATTAAGATATTATACGATATAAGAGTAGGTTTTTAGTTTTACAGATTTGATAATTTTCTCATTAGATTTATAACATTCCAACATATAGTTGATAAAATAAATTTTATACAAATTTCAAAGGAAATTGGAATGGAAAGGTAAATTCAGCGTCTGATTTTAGTGAAAAATCCTTTGAAAATACAAGAAAAATTGTTAAACCGGTATTTAACGACAAATTTATTTGAATCAAAACATCATATATAATTCTGAAGATGAAAGAAAAATCAATATATTCAAATAAATTCGTACCAGATGATTTTAAGATTCCCACCTTGCTCGAAACAGGCCTTTTTCGCCTTCGGATGCTGTCCGTAGATGACGTCGAAAAGGATTATGAAGCAGTTATCGAGAGTCGGGAACTTCTCCATGCCAAGTTTGGTGGTTCCTGGCCGAGAACAGGATTCACTATTGAAGAAAATCTTGCCGACCTAAAAAGGCACCAACAAGAGTTTCTCGATCGCAAAGCATTTGCCTATACAGTAGTATCCTTGGACGAAACTAAAGTTCTTGGCTGTATCTACATCAACCCACCCCAAAAATATAGTCATATTCCAGAATTTGTTGAATATTGGAAAAGAACTGGCGCAGAGGCCGTAATTTACATGTGGATACGTCAAGCTGAATACAAGAAAGGATTAGATGATATTTTGTTTCACACTGTAAGGGATTGGATCAACGCAGACTGGCCTTTTAGTAAAGTAGCTTACCCCGGCAGAGAATAGGTGATAATGGGTCAAGTTTAAATTATTCATTAAACACGTTGGGATTTGAGTCAGAATGGATTCGATTTGAATTTTGTCCCAATTTCCTTTGAAATTGGAATGGACTTATTTCATTTTTTATCATTTATACCGATATTTTTCGAGATTTTTACGAAGGTTAGGTTATAGGACCAAAGCTTTTTGAGTAATTATTACTATTTTTGTAAATGAGCTGAAAAGAAAATATCCAAATTTGGTAAACAATAAATTAAAAAAGGCAAATGAACTAATGAAACACAGGGAAATTTTAAGGTGCATTTTAGTTGTCAGTATTTTAGTAGCGGGGATTATTATATTTGCAGTATTGTATAATGTAATTGTGATTAGGTCTAGAATTTATTATGAAATAGATTACAATATAAATTTGTCAAATCGAGAGGAAATCATACATAAAGTCGAAAATTTAAATTATCCAGCTTATTTGAATAATTATCCATATCCATATTACCACTATGATGATATTAACAGTTATGTTGATAGGGATTTAATAGACTTTCTGAAGAGCCGAATTGAAAATGATAGTGGATTTAAATGGTCGCTCTCTTATCAGCATTATTTGCGCTATTTTTTTTTGGGTGAAAATCATTCTAAATTATATTTAACTTATAGTAACAATACGATATTTAGCTTAAAGGATAAAAATAATCAGTCACTTTTTTTGAGAGAAGATAATATTTGGTGGGGGTTTTACTGGTACTTGGATTTCACACAAATCCCCTATGTGTATGGTGATAATTCTACATTGGTATTGAGTGAATTGATTTTTGTAAAGATAAGTTTGGAGTATGAATGGAATTGCGGTTATGTATGTCTCCATCAGTACTCGTTTGAGCAATATCTTTTATTAAGCAAAAACTTAGATGTTATACTAATTTTTATTTATCATAAAGTTTTCATAGATTAGACACAAATGCTTCTTATCGGGGAAACTACTATTTTAATGGAAATTTTGGATTTATATAACATCCCAAAAGATAAATCTACTAAGAGACACAATGTTCGAGCCTTTTTAAATTTTGTCCCAATATCCTGTGAAAATTGAATGGAAAGGTAAATTCACTTTACGCGATTCGGAAATTAAAAGGGACAGAAAGAGAAGCAATTCTAAAAATAAAACCTTTATAGTTAGTATCCTTCGATGATAAGTTAAGTAGCTTCTTATTTCTGCATTTTATTGATTTTTTCGCCAAATTTGATGGCATTTTTTGTTCCGATCCAAAACAATTTTCTGAATTTAGCTTGTTCAATTACTTGGGCACCTGCTTCTTCAACTTTTTCTTTCATATAATCAAATGTTTTTCCACCAGTAAAACGAGCTGTATTGAATACAATTGCTCTTTTTCCACTAAAATTTTTTATTCGAGCTATGATTTCATCAAAAATTTTTGGCGGAAAATTTCCATAGGTTGGCATACCAAACATAATTAAATCATAAGATAGAGCATCAAGAGTACTAAGGTCAGCATCTATCATAGAAAAATCTTTATTCTCAAATTTATCTAGAAGTTTTATCTTTTCTCTAAGTTTCCCAGTTAATTCTATTGGAAAGTAGCTCACTTCATAATTGGTAAGGGCACTTGCAATAGCTTCTGCTGTTTTTTTCGTTCGTCCTCCCATTGTAAAATAGATAATTAATGTTTTCATAGTTTTCAAGTAGTTCTACTTAATTAAAAAACTTTTTTTATTCTTTAAACTAAGGAAATTTATCCATTCTGTAAAAATTTTTCTCACAAAAATAAATCCAGAGTCTGACTTCAATGAAAATTTATATGAAAAAATTTAAATTTTAGAACACAGAAAAAGAAAAAAGGTTGAAACCTAAATTTGATTTATAATTACAAAAATTTTTTTATAGTTCAGGTTCGTTAAATCCAAATGGTATCATTTCATCAAGATAGGATAGGATCGTTCCTAGTTCAGGTTCTTTTAGCTCAAAATTAATAAGGTCAATAACACTCTTTACAGTAAGTATATCATTTAAATAAGAAATCCTTAAATCATCGAAACCAGCATCAAGGACAAGAATTTTGTCTTTTCCTTTAGTATTATCCCAATGATACCAATGAGGTAAACCTTTTCCGTTTGGATTTCCTGTTCTTGCAAAATTAGCAAGATAATTCATACACAAATCTGTTAATCTTTCCCGCCCAAGCCGATTACGCTTAGTGTGTGTTTTTCCGATCAGCATAGATATAGAACTTTTGCTCATCCCTAAAAAGAAAGGAATTTCTGCAGCATGATGAGCACCTAAGTTTCGTCCCATCCTTTTAGGCAGAACACTCACATCATCTTTATCGGGACTTCCCCAATCAAAGCGGTAAGCATAAATGGGTAAATCAGTCTTTGAATTGATCTTATATACTAAGGAATCAAGACCATTTACACGCCAGAGAAGGCATCGATAACCCCAGATTAAGTCATATTTTCTTGTATTCTTGGGAGGATCTTTTCTAAATTTGCCAAAAAGCTTTAATTCATCCTTCGTACAACCAATTATTATCGGTACCTTATTTGCCCAATCTCCAGTTGAAAATATAGCATATCCTTCTTTTGGTATTACTGTACCATCAGTGAAGATAGTTTGCCATTCAGCCATTCCAAAATCCATTTTGGGTATACATTTCAAAATTTTAAATGCAGATTTTGAACGAAGATACTCATCAATCTCTTTTTCCGACATTTTATCTATGATTCGCTCAGCTTCTACTTGATTCTTTGCTTTATGATCCTTAATGAGGAGAATAATAAGGAGATCAGTACTTTGAGCTACTGCAGTGTTAGTACTCCCAATAAGAGATAATCCGCTTTCAGCTATAGCATGATGGAACAGTCCTTTTGCATGAGGAGAGATAAGGAGTGAGAGAACATTAAAGGCACCTCCGGATTCCCCTGCAATTGTAACATTATTAGGATCTCCTCCAAATGCTTCAACATTATCCCGTACCCATTCCAAGGCTTTTATCAGATCAAGAGTACCAAAGTTCCCACTTATATCTTCAGGAGAACCATTACTTGTCACTGCAGGATGTGTAAACCAACCCATTGCTCCAAGACGATAATTAACTGAGATATACAATAAGTTAGATTTCTCAACAATCGCATTACCATAATATGAAACATCCGCAGATGAACCAATTGAATTTCCTCCTCCATGGATATAGAAGTAGACTGGTAATTTTATCTCTGGAGTTTTGGGACGCCAAATATTAAGATAAAGACAATTTTCTGAACCAATTGGACCTATAAAAGGCATAACTTGTGCTGCTGAACTCCCAAACTTTTTTGTTTTGCGGGTTCCGATCCATGGGGTAGGATCAAGTGGTGCTTTCCAACGAAGAGAACCAATTGGAGGATCTGCATATGGAATCCCCTTCCAGCACCAAGATCCTTTATCTGAAAAACCAGATACAAAACCATACTTCGTTTGGACAAGAGCATCATCATTCCATGAACCTAGTTTAAAAGTTGTATTAGATGGCTCTAATGCGCGAAAATGATTAATGTAGGGAGAGACAATCCTTTTAATCAAATTGATTAATCTAATAAAAGGACTAAAAAAATAAGCTAGCTTTATTATTAAACTCATGATTTCAGATCAAAAACATTATTAAAAGCTTTAATAAAATTCTAACTATAGAGGTAAATAGTGATTTATTCCTAATTAAGATATCAATTATAACCTATTTAATTATCAGCGTCTAATTTCAATGAAAATTCCTTTGAAAAAAAAAATCTAAGATTTCTTCAATTTTTTGCCCATTCTGATTACTACAACCGATAGAATGCCAAGAAGAATGAAGAGATTATTTCCTGGAAATCCTCCTCCATCTTGAACTAAAATTGGACATTTCATTAATGGAAAGTTATCTTGACTTTTTGAAAAGAAAAGGGTTAAAAAAAATTCATTCAATTTAGATCAAGTAAGTGAATTTTATTTCACTTAGTTGAAATCAAGATACTTATGTCTTTAAATACTTAATTTGTTTATTGTAAATTAGGTTTAAAAACTAAACCTAATATAACCAATACATCTGGTGGAAAAAATAAATTAAATATAATATAATGAAAAATATGATAAAATATAATATAAGGTGATTTAAAAATGGTAAGTATGTTTGCGAGAATGATAATGAAAAAGATGGAAGCACAAAAGGATTTTATCTTCGATATGAAGAATGTAAAGGAATTTAGAGAAGAATTTGAAAAAATGTTTGT
>JAEOSD010000002.1 GCA_016840545.1 Promethearchaeota archaeon | reverse complement strand
TAAAAATGGAATATGATAATGGCTTGTAATATACTTCTTATTAGTAAAAACTCCCCATTCAAAAAACCAAATAATATGATTTTTTAATACAAATTTAGTATTCTTAATAGCATTAAGTATAGCCCCTATATTGGTCCAACCGCTAACAATATACATACACCCATTTGGTTTAAGGGCTTTATAACACTTAGAAATCCATTTATAAGAAAATTTTTCATATTCATTTCCTTCAAATTTATCTTCATATAAAATGAATCCATCTGCTCCATATTCATGGCAGCTTTTGTTGAAATCAATACCGAAAGGTGGATCTGCAATAATCAAATTAAAAAAAGAACTATAATCATCTAATGTCTTTAAAACATCGCCGATAATGATTTTAAATTTAGAAGTTATCTCTTTTGTATTCATTTCTCTAAAAAATATTCATTGACAAAATCAATTAAAGTTTATTATCTATGTTCTTTTCTGATTAACAATAATAATATTCTTAAAGCTACTTATAGAGATAATAAAAATGTTATATAGTATAGTATTTTATTTATAATCTTTTAAAATTCCAAATTCTTCTATTTTATTATATTTATTTCTGTTTGATAAGAAATGAATATAGATTTGAGATTGATCTAAACTTGGAAATAACTCAAATAATTCTCTATCTCCTTTCCTTATTGCTTTTAGAACTAAAGGCATATGATGTTTGAAAATCTTGTATCTTAATTTTGCCCATCCAAAAACAAACCCTCCACTAACATGAACGTAAATATGGAGTTCATATCGTCCTTCATTCTCAATCCACTCCGCTAAGACCTCATCTCTCATAAAACGAGTATATAAACCAGATATCTGTTCATCATCATATTCACAATCGATCGTTAGAAATAAATCTCCTGTTGAATCAGAATGAGTTAAAGTATATTTACGAGGAATAAATGCCTTTCCCGGTATTAATGAATCCTTACATATTATATTTAGTTTATCTTCGTTTAATTCTGAGATCTAACATCACTTAATTTTATGCATTTAATTCAAATAAAACTTTTTCAAGTTCTTCTGCTTTATTACTACTGAATTCACCTTGACTTCTCCATAAAATATCTCCTTCTCTGTTTATTAAAAAAAGAGAAATAGTTTTTTCAGTTGGAATATCTAATTTATTTCTAAATTTTCTTTTATTAATATACAGTGTTATTGTTCTTTCCCTTATTCTCTTATTTTGTATGCCAGCTCTCATTCCGCCATCAATCATAAATCTCATTATTTTATAGCCTATACTTAGAGTGGGAGTCTCGTAATACTCTAAATCAGGGTACATTTTAGTTAAAGTATTTAAAAAAGTAGCCCATTGGTCCACTAGTACTTGATGCGAACGCCAGAAAGGGATTATAACAATATTATATTGACCACCTAAATCATATGGTATATTAAACTCTTTAAATTCTAAATTAGATCCTGAAACTTCTGGAAACTTCATTTTAACACCTTTAAAGGGTGTTTTTATAAAATTATTTTTATCGTTCATTATTTATCACTATTTAATAGATCAAAACGAAAGCACTTAAGGAGTCGCATAATGAAATATTAACTAATTGAAATAATGATAAAAATTTAATAAGAGATGATCGAATGCCGAGTATTTTTTAAAATATAAAAATTTTGATCGAAGTTAGAAAAAGAATTTTATTAAACATTAATTTTAATTAATTTTTTCATAGTTTTTAAAACAAAAGCTCACTACCGATTTATAATTTTTATAGAATTATTTTAAGTGTGAAGCTCTCATTTTTTGAAATATGAACTCTACTGATAATGATTTAAAAGATGAGTGGTTAATCCCAAAATCTGATATTTCTTTCGATTATCTAAGGAAATTCAATCGGAATATGTTTTTTTTGCATTTAATTCAGGGATTACTGATGGTAATATTCGGATTCTTACCCCAATTAGGCTTTTCGGCAGATATCTATACCTTTTATCAAAATTTTGATCCTGGACCTCCACCTACTTTTGGGCCAGTTATAGAAGTATTTTTCACCTTCACTGCGTTAGGTGCGCTTGTTGGAACCTTTCTATTATTATCTGCGTTAGCACATTTCTTGATCGCTTACCCGCTAAACAAAAAGTATGTGAGAGATCTGAAAAGAGGGGTTAATAAAATACGTTGGTTTGAATATGCTTTTTCTAGCTCTGTTATGATTTTTTTGATTGCATTGTTTTTCGGTGTCCTTGATTTTTGGTCTCTTTTTATGATATTTGTTTCTAATTTTCTAATGAATATGTTCGGATTAGTTATGGAGAATTATAACGTATACACAAGGAAATTAAAAGAGAAGATTAATTGGACACCCTACTATTTGGGTGTAATTGCTGGAGCAGTACCATGGATCGTAATCACCGCATACTTTATTAATACCGATGTTTCTGTTGGACCCGGAATTCCTTGGTTTGTTTATATGATTTATGGAATTGAATTGTTCTTCTTTAATACGTTCGCAATTAACATGATTCTTCAATATAAAGGAGTCGGTAAATGGAAAGACTATTTATATGGCGAAAGAGTATATCAGCTATTAAGTCTAGTTTCAAAAACATTCCTAGCGTGGCTTGTTTTTGCAGGTGTGTTCTCTCCAACAGGTTAATTACGTTAAAATTTTACTTTTTTTTTAATTTTTTTTATTTTAATAAGTTGAAATGCTTTAAAACAATACTTATCAAAATGGCAACAGAATAGAAAGGAATTAGTTCTCCAAGTAAATAATATAAGAAAACAAATTAGAAAAGAAAGAGTATCCCTTCTTTAATTCATTTAAAATTAATCTTTTTCATTTTTATTAATTTTCCTTTTCAAACCTGCAATTATTAATGAAAAAGACAAACATTTAAATATGTAAATAAATATTTATTTTTACAGTAAAAATTTTTATAGTAAAAAAAGTTTTTACTAATAATGATGTGATAATATGGCTAAAAAAAAAGAAAAGAAAAAACCTATTTTCGATAAGGTTGGGCTTGTATTTCGGAGCCCTGTAAGAGTTGATATCATGAAAGAGCTTTCTGAAAAAACTCAAAGACCAATAGATATTGCGGACAATATAGGAATAGAAAAGCAAAACCTAAATTACCATCTGAATGCCCTTAAAAAAGGAGGTTTGGTTAAAACGCATAAGGAGGAACTATCAGAAACTAAATTCCAAGTGGAAAGGGGTACAAGAATCAATGGTTTGAGCAAAAAAGGAAAGCTTAAAGTCTCTTATGGGGTTGAACTTACAAAAAACGGGAAAAAGATTGTTAATCAATTTGTTGATCCTCTCTATGAGGAGGAAATGCCTAACCAAGGAGAAAAGAAAAATATTAAAAATAATAAATTGGAGGATGAATAGATTTGAAAAGTGAAAGTATTGAAATTGTTGAGTCTATTTTTAAAAATCCATTAAGTTTTCTTAAATTAGGTACACCTCAAGCTTATGAAAATATGACCGTTATACCCATTATTATTCAAGATGATAAATTTATAGATTTTATTAGTATTAAAGAAGCAGAAGAATCCGGATTAATAGAAATAATTGAAACTGAAGCTGTTAGTCAATTAGAGGTTATAAATAAAAGCGATAAACAAATATTAATTCCATTTGGAATGACTGTTCATGGTGGAAAGCAGGACCGTACAATTTGGGAACCAATTTTACTCCCAGTTGGAGGAAAGAAAAGTGTATTTAGTGAAAACCCCGGAAAAGGCAAACAAAAATACACTATACCTGCAAAATGCGTAGAACAATCACGGTGGACTTATAATAAAGGACGAGGCTTTAAATCATCAAAAATGAGAATACACCCAAATGTTGCGTATGAGGCAATTTCAGCAAGTGGTCAATCAGCAGTTTGGGAGGAAATCCAATCTCATAGAGCCGAAATGAAATATGCCATGAACGTTGCGCCAACTCAAAGTTATCTTGAAATGACAAAGGTATCCGAAAAACAAACTGAAAAAATCATTAAAAACTTTAAGAATGTCGAGAACCAATGCGGAATAGCGGTATTTATAAATGGAGAGTTTATTGGAATTGAATTTTATGCTAATTCTTATGCATGGAACTATATGAGTAATGATATCTTTAAAGCTTTTGCAATTGAAGCATTAAGATTTAAAGATAAACCAATTATTATTGATAAACCAATTAAGGAAAATTCAAAAGAATATCATGATGAAATTATTAGCATTTTACGGAAGTTAACCTTTAACTTCTCTACTCGAGAAGGAATAGGACTTGGAAATGTAGTTGAGTTTAACTCGAATGATAAAAAATGGCGCGGTATAACTCTTGTACATAATAGTACAATGGCACAATTTTATTTAGTCTCAAAAAGAGGCGGATACCAAGCTCAGGCTCATCGAAGACCTCATATTCAATTTCAGACAAATATTAACCAAAGATTTTCTGTATAGAATAACAACCTATATTTAAGAAATCCCTTTTTTTTTTAATTTATACCTAAAATTCTTTAGATGACTAAAGATGAGATTAAATTATATTACCCTTGAGTAACTTTTTCTTTTATAACTTCAAAAAGCTCAAAAAGCAGTTATAGAAATTTGATTGTCAAGCTGTTATCTAAGAAATTCTGCTACCTTTTGAGCGCATGATCTCTTGATAAAGATTCTTGATAAAATTTTCAAATTGTTTTTGATCATATTTAACATTCAAAAAGTGTCCTAATATAACTGGAATGTCATCCAGTTTTTCATAAACAGGAATAATTTTAATTAAACCCTTTTTCCTTTTCTCAAATGCTGCTTGCCACTCATCTTTTACAGAAGCAGATTTCATAGAATTTGTACTACAAAATAACACAAACACGTCATATTTTTTAAGTGTTTCATCCATAAATTCTGCATAATCTGCAATTTCTTTTGATCTATCCGATTCCCAATACATTACTTTATCAATCTCTGGGTATTCTTCTAAACTCTTTGCAACTCTTAATATTTGGAAGTGATCAGCATCCAGAGTAAAATAACTTAAGAAAACATTAAGTTCTTTGAATTTCTCAGGCAATAATTTAGAAACTATAGCTTTCGGTTTTATTTCCTCTGAGCGAATTTCTTCTAATAGCAGCTCCGAATCATCCCTGTCAAGATTTAACATCTCCCATTCTCTATAGATTTTTATGAACTGCTCGAGTTGTTCGATATTTGATTGTCTGTCAAAAGCAATTGTTTTCGATTTTGAAAAATATTCACCCTTAATCTCATTATTCCGAAACATTTCTTGCAAGACTTCAATAATGAAATTTATATCACTTATTCCAATTTTTTCACTAATATCGATTATTTCTAATCTCGCAAATTTTGTAGCTAAATTTAAAACAACTCTTTTGACTATATTAATCATTTCTAGATATTCACTATTACATTGATTAATTTTTTCATCACATTCATTTGATTTTTCAAATAGACCATATACTTTGCATAAATCTTTAATTTCTTCAAGATCCTTAAGTGCTTCTTTTACATTTTTTAACTCTATCAAACGATCAACAGCTAACAACCTATTATGAATTTTTTCTTCGACTTTAATTTTCTTTTTGTCATATACTTTTATTTTTCTCCCTTTTTTTGGAATAATTATTCTCTTCCGAACAACTATAAAACTAAAACCAGAAATACTAACTAAACTGATAACAATTATAATAATTACAAATAGATTATCAGGTTTCTGTACTACCGTATTTCCTTGAAATGTATTTCCATAACTATCTTCTTCAACATAAGCTTCATCATTTTCCATGAAGATATTTTCAATTATAGAATTATTGTTAGATTGCTTAAGAACTAATCCTACTTGATTATATCCTATGAAGTTTCCACTGATGGTGTTATTATGACTCGAAAAGAGATAAATACCCCAATAATTATAACTTATTGTTTCTGTGTTGTTTAAAATGAAAATGTAACTACTCGCATTTAGAAAAATACCCGCTAACTTATTATGATTCATATTGCTTTCTAATATGGTGATATTATAACAATTGTATAAATAAATTCCATGCCCATTATTATTCGAGCAATCAAGATTAATTAATGTAGCATTTGAAACATGTTCTAATTTGAGCCCAGCATCAGTAACTCCTCCACCAGAATTATAAAAACTACTATCCCTAATAATGAAATACGCATTAGAATTTCTAATTATTAAATTACTTCCATTATTTAGACCATCAATTTCTAAGAATTCAATAATATATGGATCATTCCAAGTGCCAGAACCAGAGCACCACTCTTGAGCTTTTGCTTGATCCCAAGTGTAATTACCTGCTCCAGTATCGTCAATAATTATAGTTTCTAAAATGTAATATTCTGATTGTTTTATAATAGACACATTTTGAAAGCCAATATTTCCTGCTTTGTCAATAGCATAAAAAATTACTTCTACCGGACCACTAATAAAACTATCCCAGAGCTCTTGATCTATTTTTCCTGTTAAACCGGAAAATGTAAAATTGCCTGTTACATATGTATCGTTAGATAGGGAATAGCATGTGAAATCCAAATTTCCTTCAGTAATAGAAAGATTGAATTCAGGGCTACTTAGTAGAAATGTTGTGTTTGCTATTGGGTGATGAATTGTTATCACTGGTATTTCGGTATCTTTCCCAACCGTTATATCCATAAAGCTCAAAATTCCTAAAGTATTATTTGAGTAAAATCTAATTGTGATTGTTCCGTTTCCCTGAGCATCCCATTCAGTCTGATCTATGGTACCGTTAGCTATAAATGTAATATTGGTAAGTCCCTCATCAAGCGTATACCACATTGTATCTATACCATTAATATTAGTTATTTCTACATTAAAATTAGGAGAGTTATAACCAAAAAAACTGTTTTCAGTTGGTGAGTTTATTAAAATGGTTGGACCTGATAAAATATCTTTCCTGACTATAATTGAATTAAAGGCTAGATTTCCTAAGGTATCATTTGCATAGAAAGCAATTGTAACAGTTCCATTTGCTTGACCAACCCATTCTATCTGGTCTATGGAACCATTAGCTATAAAGGTGATATTGGTGAACCCCCCATCAAGTGTATACCACATTGTATCTATTCCGTTGCTATCAGTAATTTCCACAGTATAAGTCGGCGCCAAGGCTCCAAAAAGCTCATTATATAAAGGAGAAATAATGGTAATATTTGGCGCGATAGAATCTTTTCTAACTAATACAGAGCTAGAAACCATATTCTCTAAGGTATCATTTGCATAGAAAGCAATTATAACAGTTCCATTTGCTCGAGTATTCCATTCAGTCTGATCAATGGTACCATTAGCTATAAATGTTATATTTGTGAACCCTCCGTCAAGTGTGTACCACATCGTATCTAAATTAGTACCAGAAATTTCAACATTATATGAAGGAGCCGTAGCACCAAACAGTTGCCCTTCTGATGGAGAAACTATATTAATAGATAAGTCACTGACTGGTACAGATACTGTCACAGTTATATTGGTCGATACTTGCTGATAATTAACCTTATAGGCTTTAATTTCCAAATTATTAATTCCAATTATCAAATCCGAAGTATTCAAAATGAAAATATAATGCTCTGCAATGATATTTTCAGTGAAATTTGCTGTAATCGTCGGCCCTGTTATACTTACGGTCGCTGAGGTAATGAAGTTTGAAGTTAAATTTTCCCTATAAGTAATTATAATCTCCAGTAGTTCGTTCAAATAAAGAGAAATTGATTTATCAATTGTTTTATTCACACCATTTAAGAATATATTATCGATCTTCGCAGCTATAATATCAATCCCATCATCCCATATTGGAAAATTATCTTGGCTTCCTGCGGTACCAGGTATTAAATACGGAGTATCCCCTATTCCATCATCATTTGCATCCACTCCGCCATAATCATCCCAATAATTCCCTATACTTCCATTATCCCAATTATTATTAGTTCCATTATCATAGGCATTAACGTTATTTATAGTAAAATTATTATTAAAAATTCGAGTGTTATTAACATTGTTTAAAATAACCCCATACTGAAGATTGTTATTAATAACATTGGCAGAAAAGTTATTAGTGTTGTTAATATTATCTAAATATATCCCAAAAGTATTATTTGAACAATTATTACCAATTATTTGTCCATTACTAGCATTTATAAGTTTAATTCCTGCACCTATTGAATTATATAATGTGCAATTTTCAATTGTAAAATACACATCAGAATTTTCTACCTGAATACAACTAACCGATTTGTTTCGACCGTCAATTGCTAAATCTTCTATTACATAAGGATCCGAACTTGTACCCTGTCCAGTGCATTTTCCTGCATCTTTAAAATATTGCCACTCTTGAATACCATCTATAGAAATAATTTGCGGAGCTATGGTACTATTTTGTTTAACGCCGTAAAAACTTAAGATTCCCATAGAATTCGATTGAAACCCAAGAATGTGGCTTTGATAGGCGTCATAATTATCCGGAAGACAACAAAATGCCCATGGCATATCCTCCTCCACTAAGAGTTGTTGGATTCTATCGTACATTGCTTTTCTTGCTATTTGATCAGTTTCGAATAAAGCGGCATCCATTAAAAGTTGTACATTATCCCAAAGATCAAATGGATCTCTACCTGCTGCAATTGCTTCTGTATAACCATTATATTGGACACCATTAACTTCAACAGATCTATTAGTGAATAAATCATTAATATAATTACTTGGGTCAAAATAATCAGGTATCCAATTTAAGAAGTAGAGTTCCAACATATCTCTTGTGTAGGGAGGGATTTCAACAATTTTATAAAAATATTCCATCCAGCTCGTACCAGCATCTGTTACTTCAATTCCAATTTTATCAAGATTAACTTGTAATAAAGTTAAGATATCTTCTCGGAAACTATTACCAATATTATAGCTATAGTTAAAAGTAGCAAATGTTGCCGTAGACCATTCTGCTTCTGTTGTGAATCCAACGCCAAAACCCATACTCTGCATGATTTCTCTAGCTTTTGTGACGTTATATAATGCGACATTAAACGACCAGTTAGCAAATATCATATTTTCCGGCAGAGGAGATTTTAATCTTATTGCATTTCCTTCAAGTAATACATTAATAATATAGGAGTAGTTGATGGCATTCGAAATTGCCTTTCGCCAAGTTACATTGATCCTTTTATTATTCATACCAAGATATCGAACTAATGTAGTCTGTCCAGCATCATTTAACGTAATATCAGGGTCAGCATCAAAATTATCATACATTGAGGCGAGTGGATCGATTATTAAGTCAACTTCTCCTGATAACAGTGCGTTATTTCTACCTATTGCACTTGGGATTATGGAAAATTTAAGAAAAGTAATATTTGCCTTGCCTGCCCAATAATTCTCAAAAGCGTGAAATTTTACTTCATCACCAGGTATAAAATGGTCATAAACAAATGGACCTGTACCGACCAAATCTCCTACAGTTGTATTTATACGATCATATTGAGGTGTAGATGTAGGAGATAAAATGTATGAGCCAGTAAAGCATAGTAATGCTTCAAATGGTCCATAAGGTTTATTTAACTCGAACCTAATTGTATATTCATCTATAATAACAGTATTATTAATAATAGGGTAATTTTTTCCGAGATCGAAATCATAATACTCATATACTACAGAAATTATAGAGAGACCTACTTCCCCAGGAAGAGTACCACTAACATTCATAAAATAACTTAATCGATCAAAAGTAAATTTTACCGCACTTGCATTAAATTTAGTTCCATCATGGAAGAATACATTAGGTCTAAGGGAAACAGTATACCATGTATCTGTGGAATTGATCATCCAAGTACCCTTTGCTGTTGCAAGACGAGGTATAATTGATAAATTTGGATCAGATAAATTATGTGAAAATAAACCCTCACACACTTGATTTATCACATTATATGAATCTTGATCCCAAGCGTTTTGAGGATCAAGAGCATTTGGACCATAAGGAGTACCAAAGACTAGTTTGAATATATCATCTCCTTGGTTGCTTAATTGAGGATCTTTATCATAAGAGATTGGATCCTTTTTATGGGGTTCATTTATGCGTGTGTTCAAATTTGAGAAGAAAATTGAGGAGAAAAATATTAAGATGAAAAATAATATTGAAACTCGTTTTAACATTATTTTCTTTTTAAAATTCATTGAAAATGAATTACACTTTATCTTTCTAGATAGATGAGCATTAACTTTGGATTTCATTTTATCAAATTATGCTTTTGTATAGAAAAAATTGAACTTTTGGAATTCTTTTAGGATCGATCCTACAATATTGTATAACGATTAATGATAAATAGGATCTTTATCTTTTTAAGGCTTTATTTTTGTGAAATATAGTAACTTAAGAAAATAGAATAGAAACTTTATTGTTAGGCTATTATTTGTGGTAGTCTCCTGCCTTTTGAGCGCATAATCTCTTGATATAGTTCCCTGGTAAAACTATTAAAATCTGTTTTATCATATTTAACCTTTAAAAAGTGACCTAATATAACGGGAATGTGTCTAGTTTGTTCATAAACTGGAATAATTGAAACCAATCCCTTTTTCCTTCTCTGGAATGCCGCTTGCCACTCATCTTTTACAGAAATTGATTTCATAGAGTTTTCACTACAAAATAATACAAACACATCGCATTTTTCAAGCATTTTATCCATATACTCAACAATATTTTGTGTACTATCTGCCTCCCAATACTTTACTTTGTTAATCTCTGGGTATTCTTCTAGACTCTTTGCAACTCTTGATATTTGAAAATAATCTGTATCTATAGTGGAATAACTTAAAAAGATATTAAGCTCTTTGAATTCATCAGGTTTAGACTTAGAAATTATAGGTTTTGATCTTAATTCCCGAGGCAGAATCTCTTCTATTAAAAGGGCCGAATCATCCCGATCAAGGTTTTTCTTCTCCCATTCTCCATAAGTTTTTATGAGCTTTTCAATCTGTTCAACATTTGATTGTTGGTCAAAATTAATAGTTTTATAGTTTGAAAAGTATTCAGCATATACCTCATTATTTTGAATCATTTCTTCTATAACTTCAATAATGAAATCTTCATCATTTATTCCAGTTTTTTCACTAATATCGATTATTTCTAATCTCGCAAATTTAGTAGCTAAATTTATCACAATTCTCTTAATTATGCTAATCATCTCTAAATACAGATAATTACAATGAGCAATTTTTTCATCACACTCATTTAATATCTCAAATAAACCATATATGTTGCATAAATCCTTAATCTCTTCCAGATTATTGAGAGCTTCTTTTACACTTTTTTCCCTTATCAAGTAGTCAATAAAGGATAACTTATCATGAAGATTTTTTTCAACTTTAATTTTTATTTTTCCATGTACTTTTACTTCTCCTCTTTTTTTCGGAATAATTACTCTCTTCCAGATAGTTAGGATACTTGCAGCAGATATACCAGCTATAATAACGATAATTATAATGATTACAAATAATAAGTTGGGTTTCAGTGTTATTGTATTTCTTCGGAACTTATTTCCAGAACTATCTTCTTCAAGAATATAAGCTTCATCATTTTCCATGAAGATATTTTCAATTATAGAATTATTGTTAGATTGCTTAAGAAGTAAACCTACTTGATTATATCCTATGAAGTTTCCACTGATGGTGTTATTATGACTCGATAAGAGATAAATACCCCAATAGTTATAGTTTATTGTATCAGTATTATTTGTAATTAAATTAAAACTACTCGAATTTAGAAAAATGCCCCCTAACTTATTATGGCTCATATCACTTTCTAATATGGTTATGTTCTTACAATTATACAAATAAACCCCATAGCCTTTATTATTTGAGCAATCGATATTAATTAATGTAGCATTTGAAACATGTTCTAATTTGAGCCCAGCATCAGTAACTCCTCCACCAGAATTATAAAAAATACTATCCCTTATAATGAAAAACACACTAGAATTTCTGATTATTAAACAGCCTGCAAAATTCTGACCATCAATTTCTAAGAATTCAATAATATATGGATCATTCCAAGTGCCAGAACCAGAGCACCACTCTTGAGCTGTTGCTTGATCCCAAGTGTAATTACCTGCTCCAGTATCGTCAATAATAATCGATTCTGAAAGATAATTATCTGAAACTTTAATAATAGATACCTCTTGAGATACAATATATTTGTTATATAACAACTGATTGAGACTAGTTATCAAAATTAAGTTAAATAATATTAAGATAAAAAAAAGTAATGAAAATTTCTTTAAAGTAAAATTTTTATTTAAATTAAATGAAACTGAATTAAATTCTATATCCCTAGCTTTAACTTTAGATTTCATTTTATCAAATCATGCTTTTGTATAGAAAAGATTGAAATCTTGGAATTCTTTTAGGATCGATATACAATGTTGTATAATGATTAATGATAAATAGGATGTTTATCTTTTTAAGACTTTATTTTTTTGATAATTATACATTTAATAATTTTTCGTAGCTCAATGATTAACAACCTTTAGATAACTAAGGTTGAGATTAAATTGTATTGCTCCTGAGTAACTTTTTCTTTTACAACTTCAAAAAGCTCAAAAAGCACATTATCTGGACCTGCAATCATAACATACTTCAATGGTCCAAAACTTTTAATTTGGTTTCTAAACTTAAATCCTTTACTTTTCATATGCGCAACAAGACTTTCAAGGTCATCAGTTTCTATGCCTAAATGATGAATAGCTCCTCTTCCTGTATCTTTTGGCGGCTGATCATAGAAATTAAGTTTTGACGTTCCAATTGTTATCATAACATTTCGAGCTCCTGCCATCTCTAAATCAAAAAGAATCTCTGCTCCAAACATTTCAACATAAAAACGTATACTTTCATCCACGTTTGATGCAAAAAGATGAGCATGATGTAGACTGGTCTTTAAATCTTTCATCTTATTTCTACCACTTAAAACTTTAAATATTGAATTATAATCATGCAATAATTATATTAAATCTTCTTGAATTTTTATTAATAAGTTGTAATTAAGTTAAATTATAAACCCTTAAGGAAGATCTCCATAAAAATATGGAAGAATTCGATAGAGTAAATAGAAAAATCAGGAATATTTCAGTTCTAATTATACTTATAGCAGTAATAATACTAATAATCTGGCTTATCCTTTTTAGGCTAATAGGGGAAAAAGAATTTCAATTTCTATTAGCTATTGGGATAGGATTATTCCTTGCTGGCCTCTTACTTCTAACGAGAATTCAGTATGTAATTTGGATAAATAAGAGGTTTTCGAATAATATGGAGAGGGATAGGAAAATTGTAAATTTTTAAAAATGTTTAGATTTAAATTCCCTTGAATTTTATAATTTCACACTGCATGAAATCAAGATTATAGATTCTGTTTAATAAAAACAAATTGGTTTTTCAAAATGGTAAGAATATTAACAAAAGAAAATGTTGCGAGTTTACTCACCATGCAAGATGCATTGAAATATGTTGAGGAAGCTTATAAACAATTAACCTTAGGGAATGCTATTGTTCCTCAACGAATTGCAATTACAGATCCTGCTCCAGGGTTAACATTAATAATGCCAGGCATTATTGGAGGAGAAATGAGTGCTCTAGCAACTAAAATAGTATCTGTCTACAAGCAAAATCCAGAGAAATATAATATGCCCACAGTTTTAGCAAAAGTTATGATCCAAGATATAAATACTGGTGATATTGTAGGTATTATGGATGGAAGTCTTATTACAGCCATACGAACGGGAGCTGCCACCGGAGTTTCAGTCAAATATTTAGCAAGAAAGGATAGTACGACATTAGGAATATATAGTGCTGGAGTACAAGCAAGAAAACAGGTACATGGAGTTTATTGGGGATTAAATCAAAAATTAGAAAAATGTAAAGTATTTGATCTTAAAAAAGAAACAGCTGAAGAATTTAAAAATGAAATTGAAAGTGAATTAGGAATAAATGTTGAGATTACAAATTCGGGTGATGGCCTTTTATCTAATACTGATATTATTGTTGCTGCAACTACAAGTACAGTACCATTATTCTCAGGAGATAAGGTGGTTGAGGGTACACATATCTCTTCTATAGGTGCACACGCTCCAGGTGTTCGAGAATTAGATTCAGCAATAATTAAACGAGCTTCTTTACGAGTTGCTGGATTAAAGGAGGCATGCTTAGCTGAAGCTGGAGACTATTTAATTCCGATAAATGAGGGAGTTATAACTGAAAACGATATTATTTCAATAGGAGATATTATAACAGGAAAAAAGCCGGGAAGAACTTCAGATTCAGAAATTACCGTATTTAAATCTGTTGGAATCAGTGCTCAAGATGTGGCTGTTGGAAAACTCGTGTATGATAGAGCACTAGAAAAAGGAATTGGACAAGATATAGATTTCTAGTTATTTTTTCTAAATATATTTCCTTATTTTCCAAATAAAATATTAACCAGATACTTATAATTTTCGTTCTATTTATTTAATATATAAAAGAATTATTAGAATTCTCTTCGAGATTTGGATAAAAATGGTTAATATAAAGAAATGGGAAGATAACGATCATTGGGTAGAGATTGATTTAGATCTATGCGTAGGTGTTGCAGAATGCGTAGATGTATGTCCTGCTGAAGTATATGAACTTGTAGATGGCAAAGTTGTGGCGAATAATATTGCTCAGTGTACTGATTGTATGGCATGCCAAGATGTTTGTCCTACTAACGCAATTTTAAATCATTCTGCATGGTAAATCATCAAATCATAAAAGTTTTTTACACTAATATTAATAATTTTATTATAGCAAGTTTATAATTGAAGAGCTTGAATCATTTAAAATTAATTGAGAAATACGTATTTGGAATGTGAATCCTTTGGTTTTAAGGAGTCAATAGGAGGTTTAAAAAATGAATGAACGAATTAAAAAATTACGGGCTCAAAGCCGAAATACAATCCCTTCTATTTCATTGGAACGCGCTCTATTAATCACCGAATTTTATAAAACTGGTGCAGCTCATAAATTTTCAGCTCCAGTTGCAAGAGCAATGGCATTCAAGTATTTAATGGAAAACAAAAAAATCTGTATCAATGAGGGTGAATTAATTGTTGGTGAACGCGGTCCAGAACCAAAAGCAACGCCTACTTATCCAGAAGTATGTTGTCATAGCTTACAAGATTTAGACATTCTAAATACTCGAGATAAAATTTCATTCAAAGTTTCTGAAGATACAAGGCAAAAAACAGAAGAAACAATCATTCCCTTTTGGAAAGGAAGATCTATTCGTGATAAAATCTTCTCTCAAGTTGATAATGCATGGATTGATTCCTATGAAGCTGGCATTTTCACGGAGTTTATGGAACAGAGAGCACCAGGACATACAGTTGGAGGAAAAAATATATGGAAAAAGGGATTTGTTGATTTTAAACAAGAAATAAAAGATAATATAGAAAAATTAGATTTTTTCAATGATCCAGATGCTTTTAATAAAAGAGAGCAGCTAAAAGCAATGGATATCGCTGCGGATGCAATAATCAGTTTTGCACAACGCCATGCGCAAGAAGCCAGACGACGGGCTACAATTGAGTCAAATGAAATTAGAAAAAAAGAGTTACAGAAGATAGCAGATATATGTTCCTATGTCCCAGCATATGCTCCAAGAACATTTTGGGAGGCACTCCAACATTATTGGTTTATTCATTTAGGTGTAATAACAGAATATAATACGTGGGATTCTTTCAATCCCGGACGCTTGGATCAGCACCTATTTCCGTTCTACAAAAAAGATGTAGCTAATGGTGTATTGACAAAGGAAGATATTTATGAATTACTTCAAGCTTTTTGGGTGAAATTCAATAATCAACCTGCTCCACCCAAAGTTGGAGTAACAGCAGAAGAAAGCAATACATATACTGATTTTTGCAATATTAACATCGGTGGTCTTAGGGAAGATGGTTCTGATGGAGTTAATGAAATGTCTTATATACTTTTAGATATAATTGAAGAAATGAGGATAGTTCAACCAAGTAGTAATGTTCAGATAACTAATAAAACTCCAGATGAATTTTTAAATAGAGCGCTTGAAATTATTAAAACTGGTTTTGGGCAGCCTTCAGTTTTCAATGCAGATGCAATAATTCAAGAATTAACTAAACAGGGTAAATCCCTGATAGATGCTCGAAATGGTGGAGCAAGTGGCTGTGTTGAATCTGGTGCTTTTGGGAAAGAAGCATACATTCTAACAGGATATTTCAACTTAGTAAAAATACTTGAAATAACGCTTCATAATGGTTTTGATCCGATAACTAAGAAACAGATTGGATTGAAAACCGGTGATCCAATATCGTTTGAAACTTTTGAGGATCTCTTCAAAGCTTATAATGCACAAATTAAGCATTTTGTAGATATTAAGATTAAGGGAAATCAGATAATTGAACGAATATGGGCACAAAGTCCGGCACCTTTCCTCTCGATATTGATCGATGATTGCATTAAGAATGGGAAGGATTACAATAATGGTGGAGCTAGATATAACACATCATACATTCAAGTTGTAGGAATGGGTAGTATTACGGATTGTTTGGCTTCTTTTAAGTATAATGTATTTGATACAAAAAATATATCCATGGAACAATTACTAAAAAGCTTAGATAATAATTTTGAGGGATATGACTTTATCCGTCAGATGCTAATCTATAAAACTCCTAAATATGGAAATGATAATGATTATGCTGATTCATTAACTACTCAAGTTTTTAACATTGTGTATGATGCTATTAATAATCGTCCTAATACTAGAGGAGGAGTGCATCGTATCAATCTTCTTCCTACAACGGTTCATATTTATTTTGGTCAAGTGACAGGTGCCACACCAGATGGTCGTAGGGCTTATACACCTTTATCAGAGGGTATTTCCCCAGTTCAGGGTATGGACACCAATGGTCCAACTGCAGTAATTAAATCTGCTAGTAAAATTGATCATTTAAGAACAGGAGGATCTTTATTGAACCAAAAATATAGTCCGCATTTCTTTTCTGACCAGAATAGAATTAATCAATTAGCTCACTTAATTAGAGCATATTTCGAAATGAATGGGCATCATATCCAATTTAATGTTGTATCAGCAGATACCTTACGTGCAGCACAGAAACATCCAGAAAAATATGGAGATTTAATCGTACGAGTTGCAGGATATAGTGATTATTTCATTAATTTAGGGGCAGATTTGCAAGATGAGATTATCAGAAGAACAGAACATGCTACAATCTAGTTTAATAAGTATCCTTTTATTAAACACTTCATTTTTGAGTCTATGAAAAAGATTTTATGTTTCGTTTACGACACATTTGCAGATTTTGAAATTACTTGTATTTGTTCTGGTTTAGCTGAAACTGAAAACTATGAAGTAATCTATATTGGGTATGAGAAATCAACTGTAAAAAGCATTTCTGGTCTAACTGTAATACCCGATCAAACAGTTTCCGAAGCTTTAGAATTGAACGACATAGAAGGAATTATAATTCCAGGAGGAGTTGAAAGAATATTAAAGCCAGAATTGGAACAATTAATTGAAAAATTGAATAATGAAAATAAGTTAATCGCAGCTATTTGTGCTGGACCCGAATTCTTGGCTAAAATGGGCCTTCTCAATGGAATAAAGTATACAACTTCAGAAGAACCAAAATTGTATGAAGAAAGAAATGAAATAGACCCTTTTCCAAGAGAAAATTATGTTGATACAAGAATAATACGCGTCGATAACATTTTAACCGCCAAGGGTCATGCTTTTATAGATTTTGCTCTTGAAATATGGGATTGGTATGATTTATATGAATATGAATCAGAGAGAGAAGAAACAAAATTATTATTTACGCCAATATAGATTAATTATTAAAATTAATAATTTCAAATTAACTTGAAATCTTAAAATACATTATGAGTAAAGTTTTGATTAAAAAAGGAGAAACTCTAAAAATTTTTACGGATGGTGCCGCACGTGGTAATCCTGGTCCAGCTGCTTGTGCTTTCCTCTTTGTACATGACAATATAATAATCCATCATGGTGTTAGTTATATTGGAGAAGCTACAAACAATCACGCAGAATATCAAGCTATAATAAATGCTCTAATAGCTGTCGAAAGCTTTCATAAAGGGCATCTGCAAATTTTTTCTGATAGTAACTTAGCAATCCAACAAATTAATAAGAAGTGGAAAATCAATTACCCACATTTGTTAAAATTATGTAATAAAGTTTATCAACTTAGTGAGAAATATGAAAAAGTTGAGTTTTTCTACATAAAAAGAAATAATCAATTCATCCAAAAGTGTGATAAATTATGCAACGATAAATTGGATGATGAAGGTTTTTTTAAATAAATTATATTTAATGAGATCTTCAAGCTATATGAATAAAAGTTAAATAAGACGATTATTATGACATTATTTAATCAACTTAATAAACATGAATTAAGAGAGCTTCTTGTTAAATGTTGGATGACTCATGATGGGTCATGGTTTTACAATTCTGTGAAGGAACTTGGCATTGATATGGCTAATAAATTAAATAAAGGTGCAATAAGAAATCTTTCAGTACTTGAAGTCCAAAGAGTTATGAAAGCTTCGGGGATGGAAAATATAAAAATAAAAAATTTCGAACAGCTCAAACAATTCATTGATGATGCTTTTAGTGTATTAAAAGGCGAGTTTATGAGATTTAATTATACTTTCCTTGAAGAAGGTCGTATGCATTGGCAAATGAATAAATGCTTTGCTTTTGAAGGTATGAAAATGATTGGAGTTAAAGATAATTATGAATGTGGGGTAATTTTTCGCGTGTGTTGCTGGTTAGATGCTTTAGGAATTAAGTATGAGATTAAGCCTAAAATTACAAAATGTCTGCTATATTCCCAAGAAAATTGTTCCGGAGATATTATAGTTAACTTAGAATAATTTTAAATTAAATTAGGGGGAAAATGATGAAAAAATATAGAGCCTATTGTACATAGATTTTATTTTTTAGAAAAAGAAGATATAAATTAATTGACAAACGCATAACCTACAATATTAAAATACGAAGGATCTGAGGCTGGTAATTGTCCAACCATCCATCCTTGATCTGTGGTTTCGCATAACCAATATTGATTAGTATCTTCGGCCGCATCAAAATAGGTGCTGGGAGGATAATCTGGATGTTGACTTGGAGTAGAATTTAAGTGCACTCCTACACAGGCATGCCCAAACCATTCAGCTTCTAATGGATCATACACAAGTACACATAAGATAACTGCCTCATAGCCTAAACTTTCTACAATTGAGCCAAAAAATATTGATAAATCTTCACAATCACCTTTATCCATCAAAGTTTCGAGAGGATACTGGGCTCTATCTACTATTTCACTTTTATAAGTTATCCCTTGTGTAAAACTTAGCAGTGCATTTATAACTTCTTCATCATTGCTTTGGTTTATGCATTGAGATTTAACTGCTTGAGCAATTTTTAATATCTCGTTCTCATCTGGAGTACAATAGGAAGCAAAAGTTAAAGCAATATCATCCCAATCAGAATATAAATCATGACGAGGATGAGGTTGATTTGCATAATAATTATAGGTGGAACGCGGAAATATACAGGTATAAGATTTCGAAATGTGACCATGAGACACATAATAATTAATAGTTCTATAACAATTAGTTGTAAAAAACACAGTTACAGGAATAACAATTGCAGCTACTATAATACATGCCGCAATAACAATTATCTTAACTTTTTTTTTTGAAACGTGTTTTTTCTCCTTTCTCATTGAAACAGATGGTTCTTCCATACTAGTAATTGATTTGGAACTTATTTCTGTGGTAGTTATAGGACTAGCTGGAATATAAATTGATTTACCGCAGATTGGACAGACTTTCCAGCTAGATTGTAAGGGATTCCCGCAATATGTACAATAATTTGGTATTTAAATCACCAATATTAGCTTTCAACGGATTTTTTAAATTAATTAAGATGATAAATAGTTATATATATTTGCATTTTGAAAATAACATGTTCGCATTTATCTTTATATCAGTTTCACACTTATTAAATTCAAAACAAATAAATTATAAAAAAGTGAGAAATTTTTGTCTAATGAGGTCCGAATAAAAGATATTGTAGAGATTTATAATTTAAATGATATGTTAGATTATCAAAAGGGTTCTGTAGTAAGTAGAACTCTGATAGATAAAGATCAAGGAATGGTGACTCTATTTTCCTTCGATAAAGATGAAGGCCTAAGCGAACACACAACTCCGTTTGATGCATTGGTTAATGTAATTGATGGAAAAGTAAAAATCACAATATCTAAAAAAGAATATATCCTTAGTAAAGGTCAAATGATTATTATGCCAGCAAACGAACCCCATGCATTAAAGGCTCTTGAAAGATTTAAAATGATGTTGATAATGATTAAAGCAAAGAACAAATAATTTAGATTGAAACTTTTCTAATAATAATCCTAAATAAATTTCTTATATAATATTCTTGCTAAAATCTCGAATACTTTTTCAACATTTTCACCAGTTTTACTGGAGCATTCAATAAAATCGTCTAATTCATTTGATTTAGCAGATTCTAATCCTTCTTCAGATGATATTTGACGATATTCTTCTAAGTCGCATTTTCCTCCAACAAGAATAATGGGAAACACTTCTCCTGTCTCTTGTATGACTGAAAGCCAATCGTCAATATGAAAAAGAGAAGGATAGTCTGTAATATCATACATCAATATTCCACCGCTAGCGCCTCGAATATATTTTGGAAGGAGAAATCTAAATCTCTCCTCGCCACCAAAATCCCAAATCTGTAATTTTACCTCTTTATCATCAATATAGATTGTTTTTACTACAAAATCTACACCAATCGTCATTTGAGTATCTGATATAAATGAATTCGTTATGAATCTCTTCGTTAAGGCAGTCTTACCACTACCCGCATCTCCAAAAATGACAATTTTGAAAATTGCGTCATACATGATAATTATTACAAATTATCTCAAGTCCAATAAAAATTATATATAATAGCTCTACATAAAGATTTTTATTTATTTTTATTAAAACTTATTAAACTAGTGGAATTTCAAGAGTCTATCACATCTTTAAGTAAATATTAAACATAGAGACACAATTAATCTTTAATTCTGCAATTAGTTAGATGCATAAACTTAAATACAACTTAAATATATAGTTAAATTACCAATTCAAGAATTTATCAAAAACAAAAGTAATTTAACCAATATAGGCTGATCTTATGCTAGATATATTATTTGAAATAGTATTTCCATTAGTTTTGCTTGGCCTTCTTTTAATAATTTTCATTAGCGGAATAATTAAGAAGAAACCTGAACGACAATTTATGACGTTTCATGAGTTTATAAAAGATTGGCTAGGTGATCACGGACAAGCTCATAAATTAGATGAACAATTTGAACAAATGAAAGGCGACATAGCTGGGAAAATGTATATGCCTATTACGTACAAAGGAGCAAAAATGTTTATCAAATTGGGATTAAGTCCAAATAAAGTTTCTATAATGAATTTAATTTTCTCATTTCTCATATTTTACGCCATAATAATGCTTGGTAAAGGACATAATCTTGACCTTCTTTCTCAGCAACCTTTCTATGGGTCCTGGTTTATTCCCCTTGCTTTTTTTGTACTATTTACTGGAATTATCGATGGAATTGATGGTTCAATAGCTAGGTTATTGGATATAAAGTCTAAATCTGGTGCTTGGTTTGATAATGTGATTGACAGGATCAGTGATACATTATTACTGGTATGTTTTATTCCTACTAGCTTTATGATTTTACCAGTTAATGGTTCATACCTTGATTTTAGATGGATGGTTTGGACAAACATCTTACTAATTTTTATTTATGAATATATGAGAGCAAGACATGAAGGTTTAGGTTTACATGAAACAAAACCCTACATGGGGGAAAGAATAACACGGTTCTTAGTGTGCTTCACTTTTTTTCTAATGTATGGAGTATCCAGCTTTGCAGTATTAATATCATATTCTATCAATCCCGTTAGTGCCATAAAATGGACTAATTCTCATAGTTGGTTAACAACATGGACAATGCTAATCTTTCAAATTAGTTTATTAATAATAATGGTCTTATCCGCGATCCCATTTGCACGATATATCTGGAAAAACCTTAAAAAAATGGATAATACTAAAACAGATTAAAAAAAATTGGTGATTTTAAAAAATGGTAATAATAAGATATTTCATGTATGGACTTGTTTGGGTAATTGGTTATACTCTATTTCATATATACTTTCCTCCATTTTGGATGTCTGGAGTAAAAAGAGCAATTGACACATTCTTTTTCAATCCTTTACCTAATTGGTGGTTTATCTTTCCGTTAATTGGTCTTCTTATGTTGCTAGGATTTGTGATATATTATGGAATACATTTCCTCGCCTCATTTGGTAGTGGTTACAAAACCAAAACTCCGTATTATACTGATATTAGTATATTAATCGCCTCCAAAAATGAAAGAATATTATTAGAAAGAACATTAAATTCTATTGTTAAATCAGATTACCCTAAAGAAAACATCCAAGTAATTATAGTAACAAGCGGATCAACAGATGATACTACTCAATTTTGTGAAAAGTTCGCAAGAGAAAATAGTATAATAGATATAAAAGTTTTATCAGAGGATCTTCCAAAAAAAGGCAAACCTCCAGCGCTCAATTACGGTTTAGAATATGTTAAAAATGATATTGTTGTGCTTTATGATTCAGGTTGTATTTTAGAACCTAATGCATTGAAAAACCTAATAGCACCATTTAAAGATGATAAAAATAACGCGGTAATTGGACCTGTGCTAGTTAAGAACTGGAAGAAAAATGCATTAACTAGAGGAATCTTTCTTGATTATGCTGTAGTTTCTGGTGGGGGATTATTATTCGAAATTAAAAATAGATTAGGTTCCTCAGCTTATTCTTTTGGAAGAAACTTTGCGGTTAGAACAAAATACCTCAAAAAATATGGGGGTTATAACGAGGATTCAATGACAGAAGATCTTTACCTATCTATACTTTTAAATTTAGATGGAGTACTTATTCGTTTTTCTCCAAAAGCAAAAATTTATGAATATGTACCAAGTACTATGGAAATCTTGAGACATCAACGTACCCGATGGCTTGCTGGATATATTTTTGACATGCCCCAGCTAATGGCAATGAAAAGCGAAAAAAAAAATGGCAAATCATTAGTTATCGCAAGAAACATGACGATGATGCTTATAGGAAATCTAGATACGTGGATTCCTATTGTAATTGGTTTTGCAATACTTCAGATTTTTATTGGAGAATTTTATTTACTTTTCTGGACCCTATCTTGTTTGTTCTTTCAGCTTGGGTATTTATTCAATGCTATACGAAAATATTGTGATAAACATTACAGTCTTTTATTTGTTTTTCCAATAAGTGGATTTATCCATCTATATATGTTTTTACGTCAGTTTAAAATTCCTAAAGATTTAAGTTGGGAGAAAACTCCAATGCTTTTTGAAAAACAAGAAGCAGAAATAGTAGCGTTATCTACAATTTAATTTAACTTTTTTTCTTTTTTTATTTAAATCCCGAATAAGATTTGTTTGATCGCTCTTAATTCTTTTTAAGAACCTACCAAAAGAGAAAAACGAATAGGATATTAAATTATAGGAAATTAAATAAAATTAATATTAAATAGAATTAGAAATAATAAAGAAATATCATCGAAAATAAGGAGGAGGAAGGTTAATATACCCAAAATAAAAGTTGATGATATTAATATTTATTATGAAATCCATGGAAAAGAGATCCCTCTTATTTTTATAATGGGTCAGAGTGGTCATGTTAAGCATTTCAAGTCTTCTCTACTATTTCAAGATTTTGAAATGTTGATCTTTAAGAAATTTAAGACGTTAATTTTTGATCATAGAGGAATTGGACAAACAGATGATGGAGATAAGCAATATACCATAAAAACATTAGCCAATGATGTGGCAGGATTGATAGATGCTTTAGAATTTGGTAAGGTAAACGTAATTGGTTTTAGTATGGGAGCAATGATTGCTCAGGAATTAATGATCAATTATCCTGAAAAAATTGAGAAAGTAATTATTGGCTCGACCCACTGTGGAAGACCAAAATATATCATGCCTTCAAAGGAGATCTTTACTGGAAAATCTCCTTTCCAAGAAAATGTATCTCCAGAAGAAATAATAAAAAGTCAGATTCCGCTCGTATATAGCGAAGGTTTTATTAAAACTCATGCGAATTCTATAGATGCTATAATCCAAAATTATCTTTCTCATCCAGTTCCTCTTGAAGTGTACCGAAAACAAATTAATGCTGTGTTAAAATTTAAGTCACATAGAAGATTGAAAATTGTTCAAGTTCCTACTTTAATTCTGCATGGAAAACAAGATCTTCTTGTTCCTCCTCAAAACGCGGAAATTTTGGCTGATTTAATTCCGGGTGCAAAATTGAAATTTTTTGAAAATAGCGGGCATGGTTTACTTACTGAGCAAGCTGAAGCCGTCTTGAATGCCATTATAGATTTTATGGGAAATTAGTAAATTAAAAAAAATATAATCTTTAATTTGTCATAAATGTAAAAGGAGTTACCTTATTATTAATAGATTTAACAAAACAATTATATAAATTTAGTTGGAATTAAATTTTATATAATATTTATTTAATCTAAAATCTTACAATTTGGCACAGAAATGTTGGATTGAGGAAGATTGAAAAGAATTTCTCGAAAGATAATTGATGTGTTTTCATTAGGGCACGTAGTATTTGGACTAAATATAAACTCCTTTTTTATATTGTTTTTCCAATTTAATTTATCCTACAGACAGGGAATTGTCTTGTCTCCATTCAGTCTTTTGATATTTATTGGATGGGAATTGATTGAGCACACATTTGTTTATAAATTTATTTATAGTCGAGTTTTAAAAAATTGGGCAGAAAGTAAAACAAATTCATTATTGGACGTGGTAATCTCTGAAACTACATTCTACATAGCCTTTTTAATTTTATACGTTTTAATTTATAATATTTTAGTTTCAATGATCAATTTAGTTATTTGTTTATCTTTAGTCCCAATTGTGGCTATAATCATAATGAAAAGTAACAAAAAGAATTTTACCAATTTTAACAAAACTGGAAAGAATTCAAGTAAGTTAAATCAGGATAACCAATAGTGAAACATTACAGCCTTCCATTTTTAGTTAATGTTTTATATTTTTTTTTAAAACATTGAATAATTTTTAAATATTTGAAGGAAATTTTTTAAATTAATAAATACAATTCTAGAAATTGGTAATCGTTATGAAAGTAAATGATTATTTGCCAGAAGAATTAAAAACAAAATATTTTGATTTTAAACCGAGAAATTATCCAGATGACAAATTTTGCAGCGATTTATTAGAACAAATAAAATTATCCTATGATAATTGTAATTATTATCAAGATGAGCTCTGTAAGAATTTTGATTTTACAATTCCTGATAAGCTAACCATTGAAGATTTGGAAACAATCCCCTATATTCCTACAGACCTTTATAAAAAATCAGAAAATCTGATCCTACAATTCTTAAAAGTACCGCTTGATAAAATTGCGCTCTTTTCATGTTCATCTTCAACAACAGGAGATCCTTCAATAGTTCCTCGAACAGTAGAGGATTTTGATCAGATACAATATAATTCGATTAAAGTTTTCACAGACTTTTTTAGGTGGGATGATTATAAAGTAGGTTCTAAAATAAGTCTTATTTTTAATTTTTCACCAGGTCGTCTTCTGATGTCATTTATGGCAAAAAAAAATGCTAAAGGATTTGAATATGTTAAAAAAACACGTTATTTTACTGCTTGTATGAATAAACCTTGGGAATTTTATGGACAAGAAGAATATATGGTAAAACCAAAATTTCTTAAAACAATTTGGGCAATTCTATCAACTTTTTCAATAAAAGGGGGCTTTGTTTTAGATGTTAGCAGATTATTGAAGATGGTTGAAAAAGTTGCAAAAACAGGACATTGGAAAGGAAAAGAAATAGTTAAAATTTTATTTGGCGGAAGCCCCCTCTTAATGAATAACATGTTTGAGAAAAGACTATTAAAAGAAAATATGTTCTATGACCTTGATGGAATATCCTTTGTCGGTTGTGGTGGTGGAGGATGGGATGGGGTTAAAGGCGAAGCAAAATTGGATGTTGTAGATAAAGTCAGATTTATTGATAATTATGAAAAAGTTTTTAACATTAGACGAAAAGATATTGGCGATATCTATGCATTTACGGAAGGTCCAACTCTTTTTGGCGGACATTGGTCTGAAAAATACCAAGATTTCTTATTACATTGTCCTGATACTTCTAGGATTATAGTAAGAGATACAGAAAATCTAGAACCCGTTAAAGAGGGTATAGAAGGTTTATTAGAAGTAATAACACCATATGGAGTAAATGGTAGCATAAATCAAGCAGTTCTTGTTGATGATATTGTTGAATTAATTTCAAAAAATAAATGCCCAGAATGTGGATATGAAGGGGCTACATTTAGAATTATAGGACGGTTAAAAAATGCTCAAGGTAAGAGCTGTTCTTCAATAATTGATTGGCTTCACTGACCTGCCAAATTTTTTTACTTAATTTTTACCTCTTATCCACTTTTTTAAGCAAGTAGATTAAATTAAAATTTATTATACTGAAAATTATACTAAACTTATATAATTTGTAAATTATGTCTATTCTTCTCATAATTCGAAAAAATAAATAAATCAGAAAAGCTAGTGAGAAAGCATTTAATGATAAATAAAATATCATATTCAAAATTACAAAACCACAAATAAACAGTGCCAAAAGTAAAAGAAAAGGGAATGCAATTAACTGCAAATAATTCCACATGGTTTTTCTATCATAAATTGATTCTGGTTTAAAGGAAATATCCATATTATGAACAGCTGCTATTTTTGAATATGACTTTCCATATTGGAAATACCTTTTGATGTTTTGAAATGTAGTTCTTTTGCCATGATGAATTACCAGTCCCTTTGGCACATAAATTAGTCTAAATCCTTTCTTTAATGCCCTCCATGAAAATTCCAGATCTTCAATTCTATAATTTAAAAAGCCACCAGTATGTGTCACTAATTCTTTTTTAAATAACATATTACTTGAATTAAGAAAATTGACGGAGGACTTTTTTTTTAGAACTGTCTCAATTTTTATGGACGGATTTAATTTTCTTTCTGCTCTATCGCAAAATTCGACTCTTCCTCCAACTATATCGTATTTTTTCAAAAAAGGAACTAAATCTTTTAACCAATTTCTTGAAACAAAGCAATCAGAATCAGTTAAAGCAATAATGCCATTTTTCGCCTCGCTAATGCCAATATTTCGAGCTTCAGCTGATCCAACTGACTTTTTTAATAATATAGATTTAATGGGATATTTTCTTAATAGATTTTTCGTATTATCCGTTGAACAATCATCAACAATTATTATTTCATAATTAGGATAGTTCAAATTAGATAGATTTTTAATTAAATTAGGTAAAAGACTGCCTCTGTTTTTTATAGGCACAATTATTGATACGGGTTGCCACACTGAACTCATTAATGTTTTTTAGTATTATTAATTATTTTAATCTATTCTGATTGAAGGGACTTGAAATATATATTAATAATATGAAAAATAAAATACTAAGGAAGTTGGGAATAAGTTATTTAAAAAGAATTCTCAGAGTAATAAACGGGCCAGTATTTGTCAGTATATTTTTTACTCGAAAATGTAATTTCAATTGTTATTATTGCGCTACTTCAAGAAACATACAAAAAAATGATATCTCATTAAAACAATGGAAAACTATAATAAATCAAATTTTTAATCAGGGATGTCGATTTATTACGATATATGGGGGAGAACCAACACTTCGGTCAGATTTAGGCGAATTAATAAAATATTGTATAGATTTAAATATTTTTACTCATGTAGTAACTAACGGTTCTCTATTAAATGAAGAGTTACTTGAGGAATTTGCATCCTATGGATATTTCCTTTTAGGTATAAGTATTGATGGGTTTTCAGAAACTAATTTTAGTCCCAAGAAATATCATCCCGAATTAATCGAATTACTTCATAAAATAAAAGAGAGCCATCCTGATAATATAGATTATAGCATTCATATTATCCCTACCAAAGAAAATATAGATGAAGTCATACCATTAATAAAAACCATCAATTCAAAATTGGATTGCCGGTTTTCAATAGATCCTGTACATTCATCAATGAACCCTGATGAACAATATAAATATAGAAGTTATTGTCCAGATTTACTGATAAAAAAAAAAGATATGGATCGAATAAGGAAAATGATTCAATACTTAAAGAGACAAGGAGTTCAATTCTTTTCTCCTAACATATATTATTATTATATGAATAAATGGTACCAAAAAAAATATTCTTGGAGATGTGATGCTGGGGATCTATATTATGCAATTGATAATGATGGAACTGTAATGCTCTGCGAAGATGTTAGCACATCTATTCCCTTTAATGATTTTATCAAACTATCGCATAGGAAACGAGTTAAAACAATTAATAAATTTAAATTTGAATATTGCGATTGTTTTAAACCATGTTATTGGAACCCCACTAATTTTGTTAAACACCCCATTAGAAATTTAAGATACAGAAGTAAATTAAAATAGATGTTTTGAATAATTAAATGCCATTCATTACGATAAATCAATTTAAAATTTTCTATTACGAAAATAAAGTAGCAGGCACACCTCTCGTATTCATTCATGGATGGCTAGGAAGCTCAAAGGAATGGATTCATCAATTGTGTTATTTTAGTTTTAAAGAACGGGTTATTGTACCAGATTTACCTGGATTTGGAAAATCAGATAAACCAAAAGCAAGGTACTCTATTGAATTTTTTACTAAACAAATAATAAATTTTCTCAAATTACTTGGATATAATGAAGCCATTCTTATAGGGCATTCTTTAGGAGGAATGATTGCATTAAATATTGCCATTCAGAATCCAAAATTAGTAAAAAAATTGATCTTAATTAGTTCTAGCGCTGCAATTTCTCAATCACTTAGAGATAAATTTAAGTTATCTTGGGTAAACCTGATTTTTAAATTAGTTTATAAAAAATTCTTGAAAAATATTGTTAAACAAATTCTTTTACCTAAATTTAAAATTCGGGAATTAAAAAAACTCTATACCAATGCATTAAAAATCCCAAAGTCAATAGTTTTAAGGACATTTAAAAATATGACCTCCAAATTTAATATACATAATCAATTAACTCAGATTTCTCAACCAACCCTACTTATTCATGGAAATAAAGATAAAATAATTTCTCACTCAATGATTAATGAGTTAGGTAATTTAATACCCAATTCGGAAATATTTAGCATTGAAAATGGCTCGCATAGGGTGATGGTTAACAATCATGAAGAAATTAATAAAATAATTGATGAGTTTATTAAAAAATAAGTTAATACTTCTTATCTACCTCTCCTTTTTCATATTCATTTAATTGTCGGATAACTTTAGCAGGAACACCATATGCTATAGAATATGGGGGGATATCCTCCGTTACTACTGAACCTGCTCCAATTATCGAGCCTTTACCGATTGTAACCCCTGGTAGTAGAATTGAATATGCTCCTATTCTTGCGTTTTCACACACTTTAATAGGTCCAAAGCTGAAAGTTCCATGTTTTATATGCATTGCATTATGAGTTAACATCTTTACTCCAATCCCGCAACCGCTCCCTTCTTCAAATTCAATCAAATCAGGCAAGAGTGGATCAGGTGCTGCTTTTTGAGAGATATGGCAATTTTCTCCGATTTTCATTCCTGTAAAGCGAAATAACTTGTTTCTGGCTCGTGGCCACCCAATTAAATATGTAATAATCAGTGATATTACATGGTTAAAGGCACCTTTCACAAACCAGGAAATAGAAAAGCCTTTACTCTGAAGGTATTTCGCAATGATCAACATTGGTATAGGAGTAAAAATATGTTCCTTGGTGTCTATATTAATATACGTTATTTTACCTTTAACTTGAACTTCAAATTCGGGTTTATTATGCTTCCATACTTTTCTCGCTCTTACTAAATCCTTAAAAAAAACAAAAAAATCTATATTTATTAGAAATAGCAATAAGCTCAATGCAAAATTTATTGGCAAGAAAAGTATAAATAGCATTAACCTTGTATTAAGTGCTAAATCTTGATTAAATAAGACACTAAAATATGTAAAATAAGATGCTACGAAAGTAATTACTACAAATCCTAATAGACTAAAAATATATATAATTGAACCAGTTAATTGTTTAGATTTTGCTAAGTTATACCCTAAGACATATAATACAAGTAAAAATGTAAAAGCGATAAAAATTCCACCATAGATATACATATTATATTCATTGAAAATTAATGATAACCAAGGTACTATATATTCATATATTGTACTTATCCAAGGAATTGAAATAAATAAACGATTGATTACAAATAAAATAAGCACTATAGAACTTACAATTAAAAAAATAAATGGAAGTACAAATCCTTTTTTCATTTTATTTCAATTATTACCTTTTAAAATCCAAAAAAATCATATATTAATAATAAATGAATGATTTAGAATATAATAATCATTCTGCTTACAATAAGTAAAATGAAAGCATTTAATACAAAGCACAAACCTAAAATTTCAGTTATTATCCCCACATATAATGAGGAAGCTAACATAGAGGAAACACTAATAGCAATTAAAAAACAAATATGCGATTTTCCTTATGAGATTGTTGTAGTGGATGGGCAAAGCACCGATAATACCATTGTTATTGCTAAAAAATTTGCGAAAGTATATATATCGCCACAGAAAGGCAAAGCCTATCAATTAAATTATGCTGCTCCAAAGACATCGGGAGAGATACTTTTATTTTTAGATGCAGATACATTGATGGACCCCTTTTTCTTACAAAAAATTTATAAAATTTTTCAAAAAAAAAAGAATCTTTTTGCCTGCAGTGCTAGAATTCAATATTATGATGGGATTGCTTTTTCATTCAAAATTGGTTCTTTAGTATGCACTATAACAAAATTCTTTTTTCAAAGCATTGCTGTTCATCTGTATTATTTCTTTAAAAGTTTGGTTGGATACCCTGAACTTTCCGGAACAAACATGATTGTTAGAAGAGCTATATTCTTTAAAGCAGGTGGTTTTAAGCAACCACCACATTCCTTAGGAATTGATAAAGTTTTCTCAGATTCTTTAATATATGTGACTAGAATTTTAAAAACGGGTAAAGTTAAGAGCCTAAATTTTGTTTCAGTATTAACCAGTGGAAGAAATCTAACAGTTAAACGTAGCTTAAAACGCATTAACCTTTACTTTTCAAAGAAAGATGTTTATTATGAATTAGCAAAAAAAATTGATTGAAACTAAATCTTATATTTTGATAATAGATGAATACAATATTAATTTATCCCCAACTTCAATTTACAGAAACTCAAATTCCTACCCCGCCTTATTCTATTTTATTTATTGCTGATTACCTAATTAAAAGAAATGTAGATGTAGCAATCTTTGATTTACGGTTTGATTCTTACTCCCAAGTCATAAATACCATTTCCAATAATGAGCCAAAATACATTGGCGTCTCTGTAATGACTGGACCACAGATTTATCATGCTTTGAAAGTGTGCGAAGCCATCAAAGAACAATTTAATAACGTTAAAATTGTATGGGGTGGTATACATTCAACCATTCTTCCAACACAGACTCTTCAAAATAATTTAATTGATTTTGTAATCAGGGGAGAAGGTGAAAAACCTTATTATGAACTTGTAAGTGAAAAAAAAAAAAGCCAAATAAAGAGCCTTTCAATAAAAAAAGGTAGAAAAGTATATCATAATCCTAATTCTGCTCTATTAAAAAGCACTGAAATAAATAAGTTGAGTATTCCTTGGGAGTTGATAAATCCAAAGCATTATATAAGAAATGGAAATTTCAACATGATAACTAGTCGTGGTTGTCCGTTCGGATGCGCTTTTTGTTATAATACTCTATTTCAAAATGTATGGAGAGGATGGACCGCCGAGAAATGCATTGAAGAACTTGATAAATGCCTAGATTTGGGTGTTAAAAAAATTAATTTCTATGATGATTATTTTTTCGCACAATTAGAACGGATTAAAGCTCTTTTTAATTACTTTAAAAAGAGAGATATCATATGGAAAGCAGAATTACGTGTTGACCACTTAAATCCTTCATTAGCTAAAGAAGCAAAAGAACATGGCTGCCATCAACTATATTTTGGGGTAGAATCTGGCTCTCAACGAGTATTGAATATCTTAAATAAAAGAATTTTAATAAAAGACATAGTTAAAAGTGCTAGAATTACAAAAGACCTAGATCTATTTGCAGATTATAGTTGGATGATTGGTGTGCCAGGTGAAACTAAACGTGATATAAAAAAAACCATATTTTTAGCAAAAAAAGTTAAAGAGATCAACCCTGATTGCGAATTTTCAATAAAAGTACTCTTTCCCTATCCTAAAACTCCAATTTATGATGAAGCTATAAAAATGGGATTCAAAGCTCCATCTAATCTCCTTAGCTGGTCGAAAATTAGAAGAGAACGTGCACAGAATTATTTAAAACACAAGAATCTCCTTGAAATGATTTCAATTACAAGTGCCATCGTGGGTAAGAAAGTTTTTGAACAAAATAATATCCCAATTCTTAAGTTAATTAGAGCTATAGCAGAATTTAGGTGGAAAAATGAGATTTTCATCGTTGGATTCGAAAACTTTTACTTTAAAATTTTTAGAAATATAGTTGAGAAAAGAATCGTTAAAAAAGATACTCTTGAATATGACCCATTTTCACATAAAATAGTGTTAAAAAGGGAAGAATAAAGCTTGACTTTTACAAATCCTTCAAAATAATACCCTAGAATAAAATCTTATCTAAAAAATTATGTATAAAAAAAAAGATGAAAGAAAAAAAGTAAAGAGATTTTAATCTCTAAAATTTAAATTCTTGAGTCGCTCGTAGAAGGAATTGTTTCTACTCTATTACGGTTATAGATTTCAGCGAAAATATTAAAGAAATCTGCCTGTCTTTGTCTAAAATGAGGCTTTGGTTCATTCTTATTTTGCTGTAATATTAGTTTCCATTTCTTTTGTTTGGGATTGCCCTTACCATCAATTATTAATTCAGTGTTTTTTCGTTTATTTACCCATAATATTATGACGCCAGGTTTTTGTAGCTGAATGTTATTTACATCGTGCCATCTTACCCACTTACTTTTTCCCATAGACATATATGAACCTCTCATGTACGTAACCTGTATCCTCCAGGCAAATCCGTTGTCAGTCACTATTAAAAAACCATTTTCTTTACTAAGCCTACATTTTGAAGTAATTATCGGGTCGCCTACATCGTCTTGACCCAACATTTTTTCATATTTCTCAATTCTATCGGGAGAAACCTCCCAACCTTCCATTATTGGCATTTTAATTCACTTTAAGTTTTTAATTTCTGGATTTCATTTAATATAATTATAGTATAATTTTTATAAATAATTTCCTAGAAAATTTAATTATAAATCCAGAGTTTATAAATAGAATAAGCATTCAACTCAAATTTATGTTTGATATTTCAAATCTAAAATTATAAATTTTACGTATATAATGAAAATTATATTGACCTTTGATATTGAAAGGGATATTCCAAATATTTTAAATACTTTTTTTGGGGTAAAAGTTGGCCTATTGAAAATATTAAAACTTTTAGATAATTTTAATGTTAATGCAACTTTTTTTTGTACGGGACATGTTGCTAAATATCTACCAGAATACATAAGATTAATTGAGCGTAAGGGTCATGAGATCGCTTGTCATGGGTTAAGTCATGAACGATTAAACCATTTAGGGTTTAAAAAATGCCAAGCAATAATTTCTCAAAATAAAAAAATAATAGAGAATACATGCCAAAATTCAGAAATTATAGGGTTTCGTTCACCATATTTAAATCCTCCAAAATATTTATTCAAAGTATTAAATAATTTGGGATTTAAATATGATTCATCAATTAAATCTCAGAAAAATGTGAAATGTTATCAAAAATATAATGATGGAATTCAAGAATATCCTCCCTCGAATTATAATATATCTCTTAGAATTTGTATAAATTATTCTTTTTTATTAAAATTGATGTTTAAAAAGGAAGTAATTATCTTATGTTTTCATCCTATAGAATGGATAAATATGAAAGAAGTGTTACGCAATCAAATGAGCGGTTTTAATTTATTTCTCAATCTTTCTTATAGACCAGATCGTTGGTTAAATACAGGAGATAAATTTAACACCAAAATTCATAATTTTATCAACAACACTCTTTCTAAAAAAGCCGAGTTTCTCACTCTAAAACAATTATATTTTCAAGAGAATCGTTAGGATCTAATTTTAAAAAAATATATGAGAAACGTATTATTTCTTCTTTTAAAAATAATAAGGTATAAAATTGTGCCAATCTCGAAGAAATTTTCTAAATATCAAACTAAAAATTCAATAAGTAATTATCGCGTTTGGCCATTATTTTTGCTTTCGTTTATTCGCTTATTTTATGTTTCGATTTTTGAACGGGCTCTTCAAAACTATCTATATAGAGTCATACTTATTAGCGAGAGTACTTTAGGGGTTATATCTTCTATTGGATCTATAGCATATATTTTTGCCCCCATATTGGGGCAATTTATTACCTCAAAGTTGGGAATTAGGACTTCTCTTATACTATCTTGTGTGTTTACTTCAATACTAACTGGAGCTCAAATAATATATTTTGAACCTTGGTTTTTAATCATGTGTCGTATATTATCAGGAATATCATTGGGCGTTTTTTGGCCAAATTGCTTTAATTTATTAAGTAAATGGCAAAAGGTAAGTAATATGGAGAAATCTAATAAAAATTTTAAACATTTTAACTTTTCATGGAACTCTGGATTTCTTCTCGGGCTTCTTGTAGGTTATACCTGGGCATTTGTTTGGAATGATTATTTTGCCATGATCGCTTCTTGGGGTATCTCATTTCTATTAATTCCGGTTAGTTTATTCTTAAAAAAAGAAATAAGTGTGTCTTTATCAAATCAAGAGCCACAAATTCAAGTAGATTCTACGATTTCTCATATAGAAATAAAAGAGAACACCCCAATGATTATTTATCCAATACTATTCTCATGGATTGGAATAATTTTTTTGGCAATCGCTAAAGCAAATTTTCTTTTTTCATATCAAATTTTTTTAAAAGCTTCAGCAATTACCTCTACTCCCACTTATCTTGTACAATTTGGGATTCAAGCAACTCAACTAATAGGGTTAACCTGGATCAATTCTATGAAAATATATAATAGAAAGATATCTGCATTAACAAGTATAATTTTTGTGATTTTATTTTCAACCTTGATTCTCTTTTTTGACGATATTTGGTTTATATCAATAATAAGTGTGTCAACTGGTCTTTTTTTCGGATTAATTCATGGAACCTCGATGAAAATTATGCTTGAACATGGAACAGCAAAAAGTACATCAAAATTCTCAACTATAAATGAAATTTTAGTAGGAATTGGTTTTGGAGTAACACCTATTATCGCCGGATACGTTGCTGAAATCAATATTTATTTTATGTTTCTATTTCTTTCATTATTGGGGATTATAGTATTAATATTTTTAATTTACCTTTCTAGAAATGTTAAAAGATAAAGTCAATATTGAAGGATTACTTAAGATATTCATCTGTATATTATTTTAATTTTTAAATGGGCACCAGATGTTCTTAATAAAAAGAATTAACAAATTTTGAGACCAAATAATGCAAATCCTATTAGTTCTCTCATATTTTGATCGCAAAATGGGCCCTTCAGTTTTTTATTCTTATCCGGAACATAAATTGAAGGAAGAAAATGCTACGGTTATAGCAAACTTAATGGATCAGGTCATATCAGAAGGTTTTTTTACTCACTCCTTTAACTCATCTTACACCCTCAATTATTATTTCGAAATTGATTCAATGTGGGCTCGTGGAAATAAAGAGTTCCTAATGATTTCAATAATTTTTAATCAGCCACCATCTCTTGAAACTGAAAAAGCAGTTTTCAATCTCTGTATTGAATTTTCAGAATGGTTAAAAACTAAAAAGGAAATCTTTGCAGCATTTTATGAAGGAACAAACTTATACAATCAAAATTACAAAAAAGAAATTAAATATAGTATACAATTAGTTAAAAGCTGGATAAAAGAGTTTAATTCGGCGGTTCTCGATGAAATTCAGGGTAAACTTGAAGAAGAAAATATAATTTCATTATTAGAAAGAAATGATGTAATACAAATATTAGAACTTCTAGGCATTAAACCTGTACCAATTAAAGATTTAAAAGTTTGGTATAATGAAAAATTTCCTCATAATAACTTCCACAAAATGCTAACCACTCTTTTTAGAAATCATTTAGTTTTTATACCAGATATTGGTGGAAGAAGAAAACCCCCCTTTAAAATACAAATTAAAAAGGAAGTTAAAACAATTGCCGGTTTAATAAGTCTAAAGAATAGATTAATCAAAAAATACTTAAAGAATAATCAAATTAAGGATAATAATATTTTAGAAAGAAATACAAAAGAGTTTCATAAGTTTCTGGAAAAAGTTTTTTCTGAAAAACAAGTTATTTGATATTAAAACCTCTGAACAGAAATATTTATAATTTTTCTTTCTCTTTCAACTGTTTTTCTAATAGCTTAATCTCTCTATTGATATCTTTCATCTTATTATCCTTTTCTTTAGTAATTGACCTAAATTCTTTCTTTAAAATTCCCGCTTTATCTTTCTTCAATGAATTACATTGCTTTTTTAAGTCGCTAATAAACGAATTTAACTTTTTCTTCTCTAGGTTCAATTTATTAATATTTTTATTAAGTTCATCTAACCTATTTTGTCCAACTTGGAGCTTTGATTCATTCTCACTAATTTTATTATTAAATTTTTCATCAATTTTATTTTTTATATAAGTCTCTTTCTTTTTCGCTCCCTCTTCTACTTCCATTATTTTACTTGCTATTTTATTAATTTGATCCCTAAGCTCTTCTTCTGTCATTTCAATTACTTGCTTTTATAATTTATGTCAAAATAAACTTGAATAAATGAATAATATGTATTTTTATTTTAAGTCTTTATATTTTAAGTTAGTTTTTGAATATTAACTTTCGTTACAACATCACAGATTCTAGGAGATTTTGATAATTTTATAAATTTCAAATTAATCTTATGTTTAATGAGGATATTAATTAATTTGAAATTTTTATGGTATATTTTCAGGTTAGTCGAGTAGGATTTAACTGCGGAATAGATAAAAAGGAATGTAATAGATATCCAGATGGATGCACAGAATGCATTAAAGCTCAATTTGTTAAATTTGGGTTTGATGTTAGTCAAAATATAAGAATTAACGTAATTGATTCTGAAGAAAAAAGAAATCAGATGTTTCGAGATTTAATCTGGCAAAAATTTTTAGATGTTTTAAATATTAAACATATTTTATTGATGACTAAAGATACCGGATTACCTATAGTGGATTATCCGATTTCCGGAGCAGGAGTAGATGTTGGATTTTTAACAGGGTTCATTCAAGCAAATATCACTTTTTCAGAATCGGGAAAAGCCTCAAAAGGTAGCACTACTCAAGTATTAAATCATAAATTTTATGAATTCCAATATGAGACATTTAATATTCTGTTAAAAAACGACAATTTGATTAGATTATGTTTAGTATTAGATAGAAAAGCTTCTAACAGTCTAAAAAAGCTGGTAAGTGAATTTTTAAACGATTATGAAACAAGATATCAAGAGAAACTCCAAAAGCTTATAAAAATAGGTGTACTTGAATTTGATGATACGATTGATTTTATCATTGACACTTTTAATATAAAATTAGTATTCCCAATGGTTCTTACTCATACAGTTTTACCTAATGTTTTAGAAAAGATTAGTAAAAATCATATTCAAAAAGCTATAGTAGATTTTGCAAAAGAAATTTTAGCTTCGAGACAAGTCTTTTTTATCAACAATCTCCTAAATAAAATGCAAAAAATAGTCAATATTGATCCAAGTATTATACTTTATGAAATTTATCAGCTTTTAATAAGTAAGGTAATTATTCCAACAAATATTGAAACTGCCTCAAATGAAATTAAAAAGTTCCACGAATTACGCGCAATTAGAATCGCAAATAATGAATTAATTTCTCCAATAATTGCAAATGATAATGCAGTGAATGAACTAAAAGGAAAAGCTAATACTATGAGCGAAGAAGAAGCCAGAAAATTAATGGAGACTTTTATTAAAAAAGGAGAGACCACAGAAAGAGCTTTAGCATATAAAGAAGCACAAAAGGAGTATGAGAAGGCTCTTTTTTTAGCAACAGGGTTTGATTTTAAGCTCGATATCGGCAGAATCTCATTTATGGTTCTAGAACTTGATAAAAAAGTAAAAAACATTGAACTTGATTATGCTGTAGAAGCAGGAGAAAAAGCAGAGAAGAAGAAAGACTACATAAATGCTATTAGCAATTTCAAACAAGCGTTAAAAATTATAGAATTTTATGGAAACGAATCTAAAATTAAAAAAATGGAAAAGAGAATTATAGGCCTTCAAAAACATGTATAGAAAATTTATTTTTTTTTTAAAAATTATTTTTGCTTGTTAGCTTTAGAAACTTTTTCAAGAATTTCTTTTATAAAATCAATTTTAACTGGATTCTGCGTCTTAATCTTTTTAAATAAGCGATGAGCATTACTATTATCAGGATCGATCTCTAATAAATGATTACAGAAATCAAATGCATAATTATACTCACCCATTTCATAGGTGTGTAAAGTTAATTCATACCAGGCTTTAATATTAGATTGATCTTTTTCTATCGCTATATGAGATAATTGGTTGAGCTTCATTAAATCCTGAATATAAGCTGATACTTCTTTCGCCGATTTTATCGCTCCTTCATGGCCATCGCATAAAATATCAGCATTTAAATCTAGTAATTTTTGCATTGAGTTAAGATAATCATCTATATTACCATCATTAATCTTTAATGACCAACCCCCAATATCCCCACCGAATAAAATTTTTGTGTTACCCCTTTCTAAGAAGTATGCGACAGCTCCAGGCGAATGTCCCGGTGTATGAATACACTTTAACTTATAGTCCCCAAAAATTAAGATCTCATTATTTCCTTCAATTTTATTTGATATTTTGATAGGAGTATAATCATATCCCGGATATACTTCTTCAATAAATTCCCGTTCTAGTTTTTGCTCAATTTTTTCAGCATCTAGTTCATGTGCATAGAATCTGATATTCTCATTAAACTGTTTAAGTTCATAACAAGCACCATAATGATCTAAATGACCGTGGGTGATAAGGCAATGTTTAAAATCCTTAGGAGAAAAACCACTTTTTTCAATTTCTTGAATAAATTTGATATAAAGACCCGGATCAATTAATATCAATCCATCACTACTTTTTGTATCAATTATATATTTAACACTATCGAAAGCAGCGTCATTACAAGATTCAATATAATAGATATCGTTTAGGATTTTCTTCAATATCAACAATTTTTCAAATTTAGCTAATTAGTTTAAAATATTGAACTATAATTGATTTAGATATAGGAATCGTTCTAAATAGTATAACCACACCTGCCCATGGGGATTATTAAGCACCATTTCATTTGCATGTCCAGCAAACGGAAATAGTATCCTGCAACACTTTACGCCTGCTGCATCCATAGCCGTCTCAATCTCTGCTGACATATAAGGACGAACAAAGGTGTCAGACATACCTTGGAAAATAAGAGCTGGCGGATCATTTGCATCTACTAATTCAGAAGGGGTAAAGGCTTCAAAAACGTTAGACGAAGAATTATAAGGGACGCCTAAAAGTTTCTCCCCTAACCCCTCAGCAACCTCTCTCATGGAATTTGCAGGATAAAGCGGTACGATTGCTTTTATAGTTAAATTATTTGCAAATGTATTGTTAAAATATTCAGCATATATCCCTTCTCCCTCATTATATCCAAAACCTACAACTCCCGTTAGATGACCTCCAGCAGATCCTCCCATAATAAAAACGCTGTTAAGATTTGCATTATAGGTACTCGCATATTCAGAGGACAATTTTTTAGTAAAATTTCCAATATGTTGAACTTGATCCACAACCGTAACATTCTCACCAACATTATGCTCATCATAGCCCGCAAGAGCAAAATATTCCTTTAATTCAGGGATATCAATTAGTCCGTATTGAATATCGAAAATAATGTATCCTTGAGCCGCAAGATATTTCATTATGGGTAACCCTTGTCCGCGATCCCCAGTTGCCCATCCTCCGCCATGAATCATTATAATAATACTCCTATTTCCAGGAAGATTCGGGGTAGGTTCTTTCGGCATATAAACATCAAAGAGAAGTCTGATCTCCCCATCATTATAATATTCAATATCTTTTTCTACTAAACACTCAGCAAGAGGCCATCCGAGAAAAGCAGCTCCAAAGGCAAATGGGGATGTTAAGAAATAATTCTTCTTTACCTCCTCAGGAATTTGCGCTTCCCAGTTTTCACCATAAGCCGCAATAAATTCTGAATTCGCATTAGAAATAGATATTGGAGTTACTATAAGAGGTAAACTCATAATAATTGTAAGTGAAAGCCCAGTTATTGCTACGGCATAATATATTTTACGCCTTCTCTCTTTATTAATCAATTTTAAAAACAATATAGTAGTTGCAAGAAAAATAAAAATTTGATATACTAAAATCTGTTGTACTATAACTGCAATTAACATTGAAAACGAATCAAATCCCCCTGTAAACAATATATAAGTCAAATAAAACCCAAATATAAAAATAGCTATACAAAATATCCTTAACACTATTTTTACAATCCGCATTTTATTCAACTTTCAATACACCTCGATTTTCTAAGTTTCTAATATCAAGATAAGCCAATAATATACCAAAAATTGCAATTCCTATTAATGCCAAAAATGCCAAAACATAGGTTATTATCATTGGGGGATCTATAAATGATGTTGTTAAACTGTGGATAGTAAAGAAAAACATGGCAAAAATTATGAATGCTAAAAATCCATAACTAAGTAAGTTAATCTTTTTACCCATATTGTCCGATTTCATAAGAATTCGATCATTGATAAATACGAGCAACGAATTTAGAATCCAAGAAATAAACATAATAATACCTTGTAAATTCCATAACCAAAACAATGTTGTTGTAGATAATGCATAATAAAGTACTCCTAAAATAGCACTGACTAAATTTAATACTATAACTATCAAACAAAAATATTTCAACTGTAGTTTGGTTATTTTCATTTTTTCGAGCGTGCCTTAGATAAATTTTTCAATTTTTGTTTATTTAATAAGTCTTACAAAAAGTCACGTTGTTTAAATTTTAAAATTACGTTTGTTCCAAAACTTCTGATACTTTTTTATTTTCTTCAAAAATAGCGTTAGCCTTTTCCATGAAGTCAGTAATGTTAATTTGTTGAGGACATTTATCCAAGCATTCTCCGCATTGAATACATAGTATTGCTGCACCTTCCACTTCTTCTCCTTTTGCCTTCAATTTTTGTAATTCATCTTGAGATTTTACCATTCTATTATAAAAGGATGCAATTCTATCTTTGCGTTCTTTACCCCAATATGCAATCTCGTTTATGAAAAAAAGTACGCGTGGAATATCTACGCCATTTGGGCATGGCATGCAATACCTACAGCTAGTACACGGAACTATATTGCTTTTCTCATATGCAGCTCTCAATTCTGAAATCGTTTTTAATTCGTCTTCAGTTAGAGTATTTATTCCCGAATTTGCAGCAGATTCAATATTTTCAATAACTTGCTGCATAGCACTCATACCACTTAATACTACTGAAACTTCAGGGTGATTCCACACAAATTGTAATGCCCAATCTGCCATATTCCTTTTAATCTGAGATCTCTCCAAAACAGCTTTAACTTCTGGTCTACTATCTAGTTTATTTTCCGGAATTGCCAGCTTTCCGCCCCGAATTGGTTCCATAATTATTACAGCAATTCTTTTACTAGCAGCATATTGTAATCCTTTAAGTCCTGCTTGATAATTAATGTCAAGATAATTATATTGAATTTGGCAGCAATCCCATGCATAATAATCAATAATCTCTTTAAATACCTCAAAATTATCATGAAATGAGAACCCTATATATTTAATTAAATCCTGATCTCTTAGTTCTTCCATTTTTTTAATTAAACCAAGATTCTTAATTTTCTCTAATCGATCCTTAGCTAAGCCATGAAATAAATATAAATCCGGATTCGTTTGTAATCTTTTAACTTGTTTATTGAAATATTTATTAATATGTTCTGTTTTTCTAACTAACCACATTGGTACTTTTGTTGCTAGATAAACTTTCTCGCGATAGCCATCTTTTAATGCTTTTCCCAGAAGTATTTCACTCCGACCGCCATGATAAGGATAGGCAGTATCAATATAATTCACTCCATGATCAATCGCATAGCGAATCATTTTAATGGCCTCATCCTCCATAATTTGGTACTTCTCATCCACAGGTAAGCGCATAGAACCAAAACCTAAAGCAGATACTTCCCAACCTAACGGACCCATTTTCCTATACTGCATATTCATCACTATAAAAGTCCTTTTTGTAGTTAGATTTGTGAAATATATTAACTTTACGGTTAATTAGCGTTACGTATTTCATGCGTAATAACAAGAGTCTATTGTTGTTATGAAAATTGCTTGGAAATAATACAGTTTAAAATCCTTAAAACCCAAACATTATTAATATTTGCTGTAATCTATTGTAATTATGAATCTTAAAAAATTTGACATATTTTATATAATAGGCTTAGTTGGGACTACTATTTTTATGATACTGGAATTAATCTTTGAGTTTGTACCGTTAGATTTCACTTTCTTAATTTTCTTTTGGACTATGAAACTCCTTTCTGGTTTTGGTTTGATATTGACTGTTGCAAATGGTATTTTATGGATTTTAAATCGATTTACCGAAAAATTTGAAAAAAAACATGTTCAAGCTCTTGTAATTATTCAAGTGATAGTTCCAGCAATTTTAACTGGTTATGCAATTTATAGTATCGTCTCAAATCTACCACCTACAACTCCTTTGACAGGGCTACGATATTGGTTTGACCTTCTTTTATTCCTTTATGGGACCATTTCTTTAATGGCTTCATTATATATAATTCCTTTAATTAGAGAGGAATTTCAAGAAGCTGTCGCCCAAGGATTAATAAAGCGGATTAAAGGTGGCGCCAAAAAAATAGGACGAGGGATTAAGAAAAAATATTTTACGTGGAGAGGGAAGTATGCTAAGGTTCAAATTCAAGACCAAATGACCTTAGGAGAAGTACTTGAAATTTGGAGAAGTCGATTTGCAGTATATTTACTCATACCCCTTGCCATAGGTTCACTAATTTTTACACCAGTAGCATTTATTTGTGTTATTTTCTGGTTAAAAATATTTATCCTTGATAAAGGAGAGCCAAAACTTTATGAAAGAATAGTTTTAATAATCTCTATGATTTGGATTACTACTATTGCGTCATTATCCTATGCCTTCGATTTAATATTCTATACATCAATAAAACCGTTATTCTGGACCATTCAAATATTTTTTCTTGCTGGAATTCTAATTTCTAGTGTTATTTTCATTTATAGATTTGCTAAACTTAAAGGAATCACTATTAAAACAATTAAAGAAGAAATCAACGAAATAAAAGGTAAAATATCTAAAGAAAAGAAAGCTGAAGAAACAGAAAAATCGGAATAAGATGAATATATAAAATTAGTAAAATTCTTTTTTTTAAAATTTTGAATTGAAAAGAAAAACATTAAGAGGCTGGGGTTGTTTATTGTTCGGTAAATGCCATATTTAACATCTTTTTTGTTAAGTTTTCAAATAATGTCCCTATATTTTCACCAGTTTTACTGGAACACTCGATGAAATCATCTAAATCCATAGATCTAGCGATTTTTAAACCCTCATCAAAGGTTACTTCTCGAGATACTTCTAGATCTGCCTTACCACCGCTTAGAATAATTGGAAATTGCTCATGGGCACCATTCATAATCGATAACCAATCATAAACATGAGAAAGAGAGGAGTAATTGGTGATATCATACAACAGAATCCCACCCATAGCACCACGGATATATTTAGGAAAGATAAACCGAAATCTTTCTTCACCAGCAAAATCCCACACCATTAATTTAACTTGCACACTATCAATCGCAAGATTTTTAGTCTCAAAGTCAACTCCGATAGTCATTCGCGTGTCTGGGATAAATAAGCCGGTCATATACCTCTTTAATAAAGTAGTTTTACCACAACCTGCGTCTCCAAAAATAACCACTTTAAAAATTGCATCGTACATATTTTTTCTTTTTAAAAACCCAATACATTAGATAATTTTGTCGATATTCTAACTCAATAACATCTAAATAAAAATAAACCTATTTAATCTTTTTTAAATTTTATAAACCTTAGCCATTTTATTTCAATTTAAGCCCTTCTTTAAATGCATTGAGGTTTATATTTAAAATATCTTCTGAAAAGTTTTGAATTAAACAGTTCTCAAGCTCTTTTTCACTTAATGGTAAAAATCTTACAATGTATCCTAATATAATTATATTTGCTGTTTTTAGATTATTAATAAGCTTTTCCGCTATATATGTAGCTGGAACATAATAAATATTATCCGAATTTTCATATAGAAGATTATATAAATACTGTTCCGAGGGATATTCCTTATTGATTACTTTTTCTTCATAAGTTGAGATGATCAATTTTGAACTTTTATCAGGCTTTGCATATTTCAAAACATCTAAAACACAACTTTTCTCAGTTGCAATTATTATATCTGCAGTACCTACCAGGGGTATTGGAGCAGCTAACATGCTTCCGAAGCGAAGGAAGCATATGACCCTACCACCTCTCTGACTAAGACCATGCGTTTCAGCACTTGTGACTTTATATCCCTTTTTCATTAATGTATCTCCTAAAATTTGTAATAAACTGATTAAACCTTGTCCACCTATACCAGTCATGACTAACGTGTAATTATCGAATGTCATTATAAATTCTCCCTTTTAATAGCATCTTTTGGGCAAATCTCTTCACAAATACCACAACCTAAGCATAAAGCTGATTTAATATAGGCTAAATCATTTTCTTCAATTATCGCAGGACATGAAAATTGGTCATAACATAGACCACAATTTGTACATAATTCCTCATTAACGAATCTAACTTCTGGTTTATATCGTTTAATGATTTTCTGTATACATTCATCTCTTACAACTATAACTTGCAGATTTTTATTTTCCAAAACATCAAGTCCTTTTTCAAAAATAAGTTCCTTTAGTTTAGTTTCGTACTCTTCTTCGTTGCTTTCATGTGTAATTAGGCTCACAAAAGCACCAGTACCTCGTAAAAGTTCTTCCAATTTTATAGCTTGTTTAAAAACTCCCTCTTTATAATACCGAGTATCGCTTCCTAGATGGGGTTGTTGTCCAGTCATTCCAATCCATCCATTATCTAAAATTAGTACTAAAATTGGAGCTTTATTATAGATTCCATTCAAGAGTGCTGGAATTCCGGAATGAAAGAATGTTCCGTCTCCAATAATGGCAATGTTTAGACTTCCATTCGTTTGAGCAACACCTTGGGCTAATGCTATGCTTGATCCCATACAATATTTAACATTAGCAAAAGATAGGGGGGGATATGCTAATAATGTATAGCAGCCTATATCTTGATAGAAGTAAATATTTTTTCCGGTTTTTGATTTAATTTTAGTGGTTGCTTGTTTTATTGCAAATCCTGTTGTTCTATGTGGACACCCAGGACATAGTATAGGAATTCTTCCTAACAATTTATAATCTTTCCCTTCTATTAAGTTTAAATTGATTTTTGGTGTAAGATTAGTGATCTTAATTAGCGCATGAGCAATCTTAGTAGGATTTAATTCTCCAACAATTGGTAATAATGAATGTTCTTTTGAGTAAGTAAAAGGATCTTTCCCGTGAATTTTCACTTTAAGCCCCTTTTTATGTGCTATAGCTATAATCTGGGTTTCAAGATAGGGATCATTTTCTTCTATTACAAATACTTGCTTAAATTGTTCAAGAAATCTAGTTACCATTTGCACAGGTAATGGATTTATAAAGCCAATTTTAAGGATTGGTGCTTTTAGGCCAAGAAATTCTAAAGTTTCGCAAACATAACTGTATGACACACCACTTGTTATGATTCCTAATTCATAATCATTCTTCACCTTCTCATTTTTAATCATATTCAGTTTACTATTCTCTGACATTTCTAATGCTTGTTTCATTCTATTATATATTTGATCTTCCTTTAATTCTAAAAAATAAAGTCTCGAAGCAACATTTACTTCCTTTGATAAATCAAAATCTTCTTGAATTTCTGATTGTTTTATTTCTCCAATTATTACATTACCTCTAGCATGAGAAACCATTGTAACTGTTCTAATGATTACTGGGAGTTTTAATTCTCGTGAAATTTCGAATGCCCTTTTTGTAAATTCTAAACATTCTTGAGGATTACTCGGTTCTAAAGCTGGTATTTTAAATAACTTTAAATAATGTCTTGAATCCATCTCTACAGCACTAGAATGTTGTTGGGGATCATCAGCGACCAAAATGACCAATGCAGAATTCTTGTTTTTTGGATATGTTGTGACAAGTGCAAATAAAGGATCAGAAGCAACATTCAATCCTACATTTTTCATACCAACCATAGCACTTGCGCCTCTAGCATATGCAGCACCTGCAACTTCCATCGCAACCTTTTCGTTAATACTGCTTTCTACCCATTTCATTCTTACCTTCTTAAAAATTTCCATAAAAGCCTCTCCAACCTCAGAGCTGGGTGTGCCCGGATAATAAGTATAAACATCTATACCACTTTCTAAAGCACCACGAACAATGGCTTCATTTCCCAGTAGGAACTTTTCTTCACCAGGTTTGCCTTCAACAATTTTAATATAACTCATTGTCCTGTGAAATTAAAATCGTAATTTATTTGTATATTAAGATAAATTTAACATGCAATATATCTTTACAATTTTCTGATAATAATTGTTAAATAGCATTTAATAATCATCATTTTTATAAAATTCATTTTTAGGATTAAAGAAGATTATTTCATAATAGATATATATAAAAATAAAACTAAGGTTCTCATATGAAACATTTAGCAGGAGAATTTAAAGGAGTAAAAGGATTAAAAATTTATTATCAAGCTTGGCTTCCCGAATCCCCAAAAGCTATTATTCACCTTGTACATGGAGGATTTGAACATTCTGGAAGATATCAAAATGTAGTAAATGAATTAATCCCACTTAACTATGCAATTTATGCCGATGATCATCGGGGTCACGGCAGATCCGAAGGATTAAGGAATTATGTAGATTCTTTTGACCAATACATAGAAGATGAAAAAATATTATATGATTTAATAAAAGGATTCCATCCTAATCTGCCAATATTTATGTTGGGTCATTCATTAGGTTCATTTATTGCCATTTATTTTACAAAGAAATATGAACACTTTTTAGATGGGCTTATTCTTTCGGGTACGGGAACAGAGCCTGGTAAAGAAACTAGTGGTTTCCTCAAATTAATCGCTAAAGCTTTCTCAAAAATAGCACCTAGAATGAAATTCAATCCTAGAATTGATACTAAATTTTTAAGCCACGATCTAGAAGTCGTGAATAATTATGAAAATGATCCTTTAGTAAATGCAAAGAAAATCACTGCCAGATTAAGTTATGAAATGCTAAATAATTTCAAAAATCTCAAATCATTTATAGGAAAGTTTAAAATTAATTTATTAGTTCAGTGTGGATCAAAAGATAAATTAATTAAAGGAAGCGAAAATCTTAAAAACTTGTTTAAAATGCCAGATAAAACCATTAAAATCTATGAAGGTTTGTATCATGAAGTATATAACGAAATCGAAGAAGACCGAATAAAAGTCTTAAAAGACCTTAGCATTTGGTTAAATAACCATGTTTCTTAATGAAAACTTCTTCAAAATAATATTCTCCTTAATAATCCTTATGCATTTTATTATTTTTAGCTGAATTTAGGTAAATTTTATATACCTTTTTTTCATAATTAATTTCAAATTCAATTTTTTATAATAAATTAAAAAAATAGATAGAGAGGGTGATAAAATATGCCTCGTGTTGAAAGAAAAATAGAAATTAACGCACCACCTAAAAGAATTTATGATATTTTAGAGGATTCGCTTAATTACCCTATATGGAATATTGTTGTAAATGAAATCAAGGAAATTGGACCAGATAAATATTTTTCCAAAACAAATATTGGAGATATTACATCTATTATGCAGGAACGTGTTCCAAACGAGAGAATATCGTCTACTCAAGAAGGAAGCCCCATGACAGCCTATGGGAGTGTTTTAATACCTAAAGGTAGTCTGACAGAGGTCACATTATGGGCAGAATTTGAAAAAGAAGAGAATGAGAAAATGCTCTTAAAAGCGGGTGAAATCTACTTAAATAGTTTGAAAAAATACTCAGAGTATATTGAGCAAGGTGGAGACCCTAGCAGATATGATAAAAAAAAGAAATAATAATTAATCTTTAATATCCTTCACTTTTCGAAAGAAAATTTCTCCTTGTATTTTTTTATTTTTTCCAAATAATCCTTATATGCCTTTACCTTCTTTTTAATTCTGTTAACTAAATATGCAGGAAATTCATCGAATGATTTATCCTTAAACTTTCTATAACAAGAACAGCAGAATTTTAATTCAAAGATTTCATAGTTTTTATGAAATCTATGATTTTTTCCTGCTAAAATATCAAGTTTCTTCTCACAATTAATACAATAATCAAAGAAATGGATAATTCTTAATTTTTCAAGCTCTTTCTCTAATTTTTGGACTAATACCGTTTCGTTTGTTGTAACAACTTGCTCTTCCTCTAACTTTTGAGCGTATGCGAGTTCTTTTAATAGAAACTGTTTAATGGCTACACGTAGAAGTTCTGATCTACTCGCACATATGCGGGAACTTATTTCCTCTATTAACCGTATCTGTGAATCTGGCAGACTTACTGTAACAATTCTCATAATTTCGGTTAGCCCCTAAAATCAAACTCCTCCTTCGTTGAATAAATAGATGCAATCCACCTTTATAAACGTTGTTACCTCTCTAATCCATTTATAAATTGGCTATAATTATTTTTTTCATTCTTAAATACGATTTGAAAATATTTTACTCAATTAAAGAACATAAAAGAAATTTCTTTTTGAGTTTTAGAATTCTTTATAAAATGAAATGAAAAAGGAGTATCTAGTTGTTTATTGATTTTTTCCTTACTTCCATAATCGTTTTATAACCAAGAGATGACCACGTAGCCTTACCTTCCTCATTATTGACTCTCACTGCTAAATCCACAGTTTCCACACCCTCAGCTTTCAAATATTTAATAACATTATGCTCTAATGCCTTCAATATACCCTGTCTGCGATATCCAAGCTCAACATACGCGTCAGTAATTGCAGCACTTTTTTTAGTTTTTATTTCAAAAGCAACAGTGCCCACTAAGTCATTATTCACTGTAGCAACGTAGATAAAGTAGTTATTCTTATTTTTTCTCTGATTAATATAATTTATCATCATATCCTGAGTTCCTCCTAAATTCATAGTATGGCGTCTTAATTTTAAGTATAAGCCAGCTAACTTAGGAATATCCTTATCTTCCAAAAAACGAATGTTTACCATTTGTATCCTTCCCCTTACATCTTGATTTTACTTAAAATATCATCAAGATAATAGATATTTTCCTGTTCAAATTCTCCCTTTAATGCATTTGCTAATGAGTATTGAAACGCCCACAATTCTACCTTTTTATCTAATTTCTTTATTTTCTTAACAACAGGTACAAAATCCCCATCTCCAGATACTAATACCGCCGTATCGTATGCGTTTTCATATGCAAGAGAGACAATATCAATCGCAATTTTAATATCTATCTTCTTTTCAATTGCATCATTGAACGCAATTTTATCAAAGCTCGCTTTAATCACATATCCACTTTTATTACTCAAATCATTATACCACTTTTTTTTCTCTGGGCTCATAGGGTAGATAACACCTTCATATAAAAATATACCATTTAATTTACGTCCCTGTGTTATAGTGTTTTTCAATTTTTCATAATCTGCCTTGATACTATATTTTCTAAAGCCCTTGAAAATATTACTATTATCTATAAAGACTATGATTTGCTCCATAGCAAAAACTTTTACTAGTTTAAAAGAATAATTTCTATTATTTAAATAGTAAAAATTTAAAATCTTATTATTTTAAATTTTTGTGGAAAGTTTCCTTTAGAGAATTAGGATTCTCAAACATAAGTTCAAATATCTCTTTTGCCCTCTTTTTGATTTGGTCCTTTTTAAGAGAATTATTTTTCAATTCCTTTTTATTTCTCCTCTCTGCAATCTTTCTCCATTTCTTTTTCCAAGAGGGAAACCCCGTCTTGACGAAATACTCACGATTTGGAAAGTCTCGGCACACCCAATCAAATAAAATAAAATATCTTTTCGCACCTGACTCTTTTGTAAGGCGAACAGAAGATACTCCGAGTTTTCTAAGGTGTTGAATAAATCTACCTTCCACGGCATCTTGGAGCTCTCCTTCTATGACTGCAGGCTCGTAATAAATGTCGTTTTCATTAAAATATTCTCTAACAAGATTGAAACAATCACCTCTACATAGAAGTATCCTATCTCCCTTGCCGTGATTAAGTATTTTAAGAGCCTTGATTACAACTTTTAGTATGTGTTTTTTAGGGAGATCTTTGTCCTTATTATCTTCCTTATAGAGACCTACAGGAACTGATTGAAATATTATTTTTCCGTTTACCGTGTCTCGAAATCCAATGAAAGCGTCACCGACGAGATCTCCAGTCCCAGCATCATCAATTTCTATTGTTCTTCCATTCCACTCGCTGGGATTATTAGTGGATTGGCACGACTCATTGTCGTCTTTATCTTTTTGTGTCTTCATTATTAATCTAAATGTTTGGGGTCATAA
>JAEOSD010000170.1 GCA_016840545.1 Promethearchaeota archaeon | reverse complement strand
TTTTTTAATTTTGATGCTTTATTTCAACCTCAAGATCATCCAGCAAGAGAAATGCAAGATACTTTTTATCTGAATAATCCTAAAGTGGCAAGATTACCAGAAAAAGATAGGGTACTTGCGGTAAAAGAAACTCATGAAAATGGGGGGGATTCTAACTCGATTGGATGGGGTTATGAATGGGATGAGAATATTGCAAAAAGAACAGTTTTAAGAACCCATACGACGGCAACAACTATTAGACGTTTAGCTCAATTCTATAAAAATAATGAAAATGTACCTGTAAAGGTTTTTTGTATTGACCGTGTATTTAGGAATGAGAAAGTCGATAAATCACATCTAGCAGAATTTATGCAGGTAGAAGGTATAGTTATTGATGATCACGTAAATTTAGGTGACCTTATTGGACTTCTATCAGAATTCTATAGAAAAATGGGATTTAAAAAGATTATTACTCGACCAGGCTTTTTTCCTTATACAGAACCTAGTATGGAAGTTTCAGTTTATTATGATAAGTTAGGTGAATGGTTAGAAATGGGGGGAAGTGGAATTTTTCGCCCGGAAGTAACCTACCCTTTCGGAATTAAAGAACCCACAAGAGTACTCGCATGGGGGCAAGGTCTTGAGCGGATTGCAATGTTGTATTATGAGCGAGAAGATATAAGAGATTTGTATATCAATCCAATAAAATGGTTAAGACAACAAGCTTATTAAAAACGAGGTGAAAAGAATTCCAACATTAGAATTAAAAATTGAAAGATTAGAAAGACTGGTAGGAAAAAAGTTAAACATTCAAGATTTGGAATACGATTTACAATGGATTAGCCTTGATTTGGAGGGTGTTAATGAGGACGAGCAAAAAATTAAAGTGGAATATAACCCAAATAGACCTGATTTCTCAAGCCCAGAAGGTATTGCAAGAACATTAAAAGGTTATTACGAAATTGAATTAGGGTTACCTCAATATGAGGTTACATCTGGAGAAATAGTTTTACACGTAGATCCTTCAGTTAAAAAAGTTAGACCATATATTGTGTGTGCCGTAATCCGTAATATCGATTTAGATGAGGATGAAGTCGCTACTTTAATGAATATTCAAGAACACTTGCATTGGGCTGTTGGTAGAGATAGAAAGAAAGTAGCAATAGGAGTCCACGATTTTGATAAGGTTGTTCCTCCATATCGTTATACCGCAGTCAAACCAGAATCTGTTAGCTTTACTCCCTTGCATGGAGATGGGTATCCCATGAATTTAGAAGAAATTTTGCTATTACACGAGAAAGGAATTGAATATGCTCATATCTTAGAAAAAAAAGAAGTATATCCTATTATTTTTGATAAAAATAATGACGTACTTTCATTTCCACCAATAATTAATGGGGAACTAACGACAGTTACAGAACAAACACAAAACCTTTTCTTAGATTTAACAGGAACCGATTTTAATGCGGTAAATTTAGCTTTAAATATATTAGTAACAACATTAGCAGACATGGGTGCAATAATAGAAAGTGTAAAAGTAAATTATGAAGGTGAAAAAGAAATTATTACACCAAATCTAAATCCAAATAAATGGGAAGTAAAGATTGATTATATTAATAACTATATTGGATTGAATTTATCAGCCACAGAAATGATCAAATGTTTTCAAAAAATTAGAATGGATGCTAAAAGCTCTAAGAAGAAAGGGTACCTAGACATATGGGTACCGGCTTATCGCGGAGATATAATGCATGTAGTTGATTTTACGGAAGAATGTGGAATTGGGTACGGATATTTTAATATTCCTAAAACAATTAAAGGAGGATGTATTGGAGAGTATCATCCCCTCCAAAATTTCTCTAATAAAGTACGTACTCTTATGATCGGTGCAGGATATTTAGAAGTTTTAAACTTTATATTATCTAATTCTGAAAAACATTATAATTATATGAAACAAGAATTTAAAGAGGAAAAATCACTTCAAATCGCAAATCCAGTTTCTAAGGAATACAATACCACACGTACAAGAATTCTTCCGAAATTAATGGAAACTCTTCTTTATAATCGTTCTGAGGAAAAACCAATTAGAATTTTCGAGGTGGGGGATGTTATATTATTAGCACCTAAAGAAGAAACAGGTGCTAAGAGGGAAGTACATCTCTCAGTAGTTACTTATCATGAGGATGCTGATTTTACAGAGATGCGATCAACATTAGACTTTATAATGACATCACTTGGTCATTACTCAAATTACCAAGTAAAGCCAGGAAAAAATCCAACTTACATTTCTGGTAGATATGGAGAAATCTATTTAAATGGTTCTATTATTGGAGAAATTGGAGAAATTCATCCAGAAGTATTAATAAATTTTAAGTTAGAGTTCCCTGCGGCGGCAATGGAATTGGATTTGGAATTATTAACTGAAAATTTTTTATAATCCATACATTAAAGAATAAAATTCTTATATCTCAGAAAAAAGGTTTTCATATTGAGCAATAATGAAGAACTTAAAAAAGATTTAGAACAATATAGGAAAGAAATAGATGAAATTGACGATAAAATTGTTGATCTATTAAATAAAAGAGGAAATCTCGCTATTAAATTAGGAGAGGTTAAAAAAAAATTAAAATTAGAATTAATCCAGCTACACAGGGAAAAAGAGGTTATAGAAAGGATTAAAAATAAATCATCTGTTTTTAAAAAATCAAATATGGAATTAATTTGGAATGAAATTATTGGTGCCAGTAAGGCGGTTCAAGGAAAAATCGTTAAGGTTGGATATCTAGGACCTATGGGGACTTTCACTCATCAAGCGGCACTTGAATCATTTCCTAAATCAGGAACAAAATTTATTCCATACAACAGTTCATTAGATATATTTAATGATATTGAAAAGGATGCTATTGTATTTGGAGTAATCCCTATAGAAAATAGTTTACAAGGAACTGTTCTAGAAACTATTGATATATTAATCGAAAAAGAACTTCTTATCTATAGTGAGATTGAATTAAGAATAATCCAAAATTTAATTGGTTTAAAGGAATCAAAAGTTTCGGATATAAAACATATATTCTCACATCCTCAAGCATTCGCCCAAACACGTTTATGGATAAAAGAAAACTTACCTAATGTAAATTTGATCAATGTAAGTTCGACTGCAGAAGCAGTTAGAAGGGTTCGTAAATTATATGACAGATCTTATGGGGCTATTGGGACAGTATTTGCTAGTAAGGTTTATGATTTAGAGATTCTAAAATCTAAAATTGAAGATGAGCCGATAAATTATACACGATTTTTAATATTATCTAAAAAAGAATATCCATTAAAAACCGAAAAAATGAAAACTTCACTAGTATTTGCTACTAAACATGTACCTGGTGCTTTATACAATGTTTTAAAAATATTTTCTGATGCAAAAATAAATTTATCAAAAATAGAATCTAGACCTAGCAGAAAAATACGCTGGGAATATATTTTTTTTATGGATTTTGAAGGAGATAAAGATGAACCATATGTTAATGAAGCAGTTCAGTTAATGAAAACAAACGTTATTTGGTACAAAATCCTAGGATCTTACCCTATGAAATAAAACTTTGTTTTTGCCAATCTCTTTACTTTAAAGTATTTTGATTTCTAAAAGTATTTTAATTATTTTTTTTTAATTAAATGTATATAGCTTTTAACAATTCTATAGAGTATAATTTGGTTCGGTTAATATGCTTAACAAAGAAAGGAGTGATGGAAGAGTTTTTAATGAAATTCGAAAAACCACTATAGAGCGTAATTATCTTAAATATCCAGAAGGTTCTGTCTTGATTACTCAGGGTAGTACTAAAATAATCATAACTGCATCTATTTTAGATTATGTTCCTAAATTTTTAACTGATACTGGTAATGGATGGATAACTGCTGAATATAATATGTTACCTAGAGCTACTCAATCACGAAATAATCGAGAGAGGAATAGATTAAGGGTAATGGGTCGAACTCATGAAATACAACGATTAATTGGGAGGTCTATGCGTGGTGCGTTTAATTATGAGAAAATAGGAGAAAGAACAATCCATATAGATTGTGATGTTATTCAAGCAGATGGAGGAACAAGATGTGCTGCTATAACAGGAGCGTTTGTAGCGGTTTTTGATGCGATTAATTATTTGTATAATGAGAAATTAATATATGATTTTCCAGATTACAAAGTCACTGCAGCCATATCATTAGGAATTAAAAATGACAAAGTTATTCTAGATTTGGATTATAATGAAGATTCAAAAGTTGATGTTGATTTCAATCTCGTATTAAACGAAGACTTAGAATTTATAGAGATTCAAGGTACAGCTGAAGGAAAAACGTTTAATAAAGACAAATTAAATGAAATTTTGGAACTTGGTCAAAAAGGAATTTTAGAATTGATTCAAATACAAAAAAAAGTTTTAAACCTATAAATCCACCTTTTTTCTTCTTTATTTTTATAAAATTATTGTAATTTTAATTTACTAATTGCAGAGCTAATCCTATATTCTTCACCTGTTTTTTGTGATTTAATTAGATGATATTGTTTTATTAATCTGAATTCATCGGCTTTTTCCTTATTTATATTAATTAAATTGGTATTTTCAAGAGGATCTTTATTTAAATCAAACAAATATTCATGATTTAGTTCCTCATCAAAAATATACTTCCATTCTGCTTTTTTAATAGATATTAGAAGATAGCCCTCTCTATGATTTCTTTTCATAAATCCGTTCTTTTGATAACAAGCAGATATAATAAAATCTACCCTTTTCTGCGGTATCCCTTTCATTAAAGGAATTAAGCTTTTCCCTTGAAACCATGCGGGAATTTCTATACCAAAATAATCTAATATAGTAGGTGCAATGTCTATTAATTGGACTTTCTCATTAACATAACTTAAATTATTATTTACACCTTTTTCAACAATAAAAAGAGGAACTCTTAATAATTCCTCATAAACACTCCCTTGATGTCCAAGAAGTCCATGTTCGTAAAAAGCTTCTCCATGATCTGAAGTTATTATAATCAAAGTATTTTTCTTGAAACGATAATTGATATAATCAAATAGGGTCATCAAGTTTTCGTCACAGAAATTGATCTCTCCATCATAAAGTATTATTAATTTCTCTAAAATATCTTGTGAAATATTATATTTTTGGTGGTGTACAAGAATTTCCTTGGATAAATACTCCCTTTCATTAGAATTTATATCAAATTTTCTAAGATTTAATACATTTTTCGAGGGCGGGTTATATGGGCCATGAGTTTCCATAAAATGAGCCCACATGAAAAGGGAGCCTTTATGAGTGTTCAAAAAAGAGATGATTTTATTAACTATATAAGTAGCATTATAAGACATAGGTGTAAATGGTAATAATATGTCTGTTATAAAGGGGAATTTAGTTCTAATCCAATCTATTAATCGATTAAAACCTTTAAATCTATAAATTAATTTTCTTGAAAAGTTTTTGTAATTGAAAATTTTCTTAATAACATAAATCAATTGATAACGTATTCCTTTCTTATTTGGACGATCTTTTTCAATTTTATATCTTTCTCCATCTAAAAATATATCAAATCCTCGTTTATAATTGAAAAATGCCCCTAAGTTTGGGTTACTATGAATTCCGTAGTTAAAAATCCCCTTTTTTTTCAAAAGTTGGGGGAAAGTGACCTTTTTAATAGGTAAGGGGCTGTATCCCCCATTTAAAAGAG
>JAEOSD010000169.1 GCA_016840545.1 Promethearchaeota archaeon | reverse complement strand
GTTTGAATTTTGGGTAATGATATTGTAAATTTCATGAATGCTAGGATCGTTCTTTCTAATATACACACAGCGCTCTTCTTCGTATCCTCTTAAAAATGCGAATAATTCATTTATGTGGATTGTAGGTATATCTAAATAATCCCCATACCATTTAAAGATCTTTTCTCTAAATTTCGGCTTACTTAAAGTATAAAGACATGTTGGATATGGCATCAAAATTAAATCTGCGTTTGAATTTTCCGCGCTTCTGAGTTTCTTATTTTTCATATCATTGAAATTAATATCAATTTTCTAGATTAACTGTTTTTTTACAATTGATAAAAAAGGATCTATAGAAATGAAAGGTGAAACTCCTTGTAATTCGTGATTTTTTACTAGTCCTAATAAAAATGGATCAACTCCAAAAGATACACCTAAAAGTTGAGTAACATAAATGACTGGAATATTGAAAGGCTCTCCGATCATATCCTTATAAAAATTATTAACCTCAATTTGTCCAAGATCTAATTGCATATGACAGAATGGACAGCAATCAACAATAATATCGACCCCTGCATCTCTCATATTAGTTAGTTCTTCACGTGTAAAGTCTGCAGCAACTTCTTTCACTGATGATCTTAAGCCTCCACCTGCTCCACAACACATATATTTATCTTTATAATCTATACTTTTTGCTCCAGTTAATTCGACAATTTCATCAAAAAAGGTAGGCTTTTCATATTCACCGCCCCAGGGACGTTTATCGCTTGGTTTAAGAATATGACATCCATAATGAACCCCAACCTTTAAATCTGTAAAATTATGTTTTATATGATCTCTTATATAATCTAATCCCATATCAAGATAAAAAACTTCAACAATATGTTTAGGTTGAAAATTACCCTTGTAAACTCGTCCAATTTTAGCAAGTTCATTGTTTACTTCCTTTTTTAATTCTGGCTTATGATTAAGTTCATACCATACATCTCTAAGAGTCCCATAGCATCCATTACAACCTGTAATAGGATTTACCCCGAGTTCTTCAGCAATAGAAATATTTCTTGCGGCTATTACTAACCATGTCGGGATGTGAAAAGCTCGAAAAACACCTGGAGCTGGGCAACATGAAGCTCCTTGCAAATCTAAAATTTCTACTCCCAAATGCTCTAGTACGTTTCTAATAGAAACTTCAAGCATAGGATAACGATTAGGAATAACACATCCTAAAAATAATCCATATTTCCACTTATATTTATTAATTTTACTCGTAATATCTTCTCTTCTTTCAATTCTTTCAAAGTTGTAGAAAACTTACTTATTACAAATCAAAATAATCTTCTATTTACGATTTATCGTTTTAGTGCAAATTATTAAACGTATTTTTTTTAGATTTTCTAATTAATCTTTTATGTATGGGTATGCTAACATTTTTTACTATATTTAATCTTCATCTAACATAAATTCTTGTTCATCTTCCATGCTAAAAGACATCATTGGAGGTAGTGTCTCAAGATTCAGACCTGGGGTAAAATTAAATCTCTCTTTTACAATTTTCTCTAATTTTCTTGTAATAAAATGCAAATCAATACCCATTGGGCATACACTACTACATGCTCCACAACTTACACACCTGCCAGCTAAATGTATTGCTCGAACCAAATGAAAAACTATTATATCAGATAATTCTGTTGTCTTACCGAACCAAATGGGCTTATTTTGATCTACAAAACATAGATTGCAATAACACATAGGACAAGCTTCTCTGCAAGCATAACATCTTATGCAATTACTTAAAAGATCTTTTATATATTTCCATTTTTCCTTAGGAGATTTCGCATCAAATTCAACAATTTCTGTATATTCATCTTCTAAAAAGGTAATTTCTTGTGATTCTCCAATTATCACATTTAATAGAGGTGAAGATTTTGGCGGAGATCTGATTTTACAAGTTTTACATAATTCATTTAAATATTCATGGAATGGAAATTTCTGTTCAAAATTTCTTCCTTTAATAACTATATCATCATTTAATATGAAACATTCAAGAATCTCTTTTTCTCCAATTTCTTTTTCAATTCTCTTTCTATTAATGATTCCATTACAATGTATTCCTATGATTTTTATCTCATTAAGATTGATTTGTTTTTCTATAATCAGATGAATTAAGGCTCTACCGACACACCCTTTAGCTATAATTCCTACTTTTAAGTTATTATCGTTAGGATCTTTCAGCTGTGGCACTCGAGGGGCTAAATACTTGGCTAAATTTGCATAACATAAATTATTCCATATTAATTTATCAATATCTATTTCATTTCTTACAAAAATCGGCATAGTACTCAATGGAACAGTTCCAATTGAATACCCAATAATTACATCTACTTTTTTTTCTTTAAGTAAATATCTTGCTATCTCTTTAATTGAGTCTTCGATTTTTTGATTTTCTAATCGAATATTTGACATTAATTTCACGATTTTCTAAAATATTTTTTAAAATTGATCTTTATATTTTTTTAATGCGCGTTTTAAAGTTCTTACCGCTAATTCTGTGCAGTGTTTATGATCCTCCGGTAAGCCTTTCAGAGCCTGATCAACATCTTCGGGTTTTAATTGTTCTGCAAAATCTAAAGATTTACCTTCAATGAGAATAGTTGTTTGACTTGCTGTTGCAACAGATGCCCCACAACCGTCTGTAACAAAATTCGCCTTTTCGATTATATTATTATTAATTTTTAAAAAGAATTGCATTGTATCTCTACAAGGGCCAGTATAAGATTGTGAGACTGAAATTTCTTCCTCTGGGAGTTTTCCCCAATTTTTTGGATTATTGAATAAATCAACAATAATCTCATTATATTCTTCAACCTCTTTTTTTATAATTTTTTTTTGAAGCTTATTTACAAACGTATCAAAATTATCTTTAGGTATTCTATTTTCACCTCTTCCTAAATTAAAATGAGGTTTTCATTTTTCGATAATTTCACGAGTTCTATTTACAACCTTTTTAAAAGCTTTTCCACTTTCAGAATCAGGATATTTTAAAGTAAAGGGTAATCCTTGATCGCCTTGCTGACCTATTTCTGTTTCAAAAGGAATTTTCCCTAACAATTGAATCTTAAAATCTTTCGCAGCTTTTTCTGCACCTCCACTTCCAAAAATTTCAATGAATTCACCGCATTTTGGACATTTAAATCCTGACATATTTTCAATAATTCCAAGAACATTTCTTTTCATTATCTGAGCCATTTTAATCGTTTTTCTGGCATCCATTAAAGCTACTTCCTGAGGTGTTGATACAATAATAACATTCTCATCTGGAATCAACTGTAAAATATCTAATATTTCATCAGAAGTTCCTGGGGGTAAATCACACACCAAATAATCAAGTTCGCCCCAAATGGCATCTCCTAAAAATTGCCTTACTGCACCCATTTTCATTGGGCCTCTCCAAATAACAGGTTCATCTGAACTTTGAGTTAAAAAAGCCATACTCATAACTTTTATATTTAAAGGACCATTTACAGGATAAAATTTATTAGCTCCAGGTTCGACTCTGGGTTTAATTTCTGGATTAACTCCTAGCATTTTTAATACATTAGGACCGGTAATATCTACATCTAAAATTCCTATCCTTAGTCCAACGCTAGCTAAACTAATCGCAAGGTTAACGGCAACAGTGGTTTTTCCAACACCTCCTTTTCCAGATATAATGACAATTTTATGCTTTATTTTTTCCATATTTTTTTCAATATTTTTCATGCGTTCATCCATCATACTTTTTTTCTTGTCTATGGAAGGGATCTCTTCTTGCATAACATAACCTCACACTTTTATGATTTTAGTAGATTTTTAATAATATAATATTGTGAATAATTATTCATTATTTAAAATGTTATTTCTTTTATTTTAAGTAATAGATTTGATTTCAGTTATAAAATATAAGTAATTAATACACTCTATTTTGAATTATTATTCATAACTTTTAAATAATCAATTTTTGTAAAAATAATTGAAATAAAAAAGAAGGATCAATCGCGGATTAGGACTGATATTTGGTCAAAACAAGGGTAATCGTAGGAGAAATAATAGTGATTAAAAAAATGGAATGTTCATGAATTTAAATAAGTTTCTTGATTTCGATAAAAATAAACAAGTCTTTTACTATAATATGTATTTAAAAGAATATAAATTCGTAATTAAAATACCTATCTCTAAACTCGAGAAAGAAAAACATACGGAAGATACAAAAATCGAAAAGTTCAACCTAGCTAAATATACATTTTTGCTCAATTATGAACAAAGTAAAATATTTTAAAGTATTTTTTTTGAAAATAAAATTCTAAATTTTATTGAGAGAAAAGAATAGTGCATTATAAGATGAATATTTTTAAAAAAAACATAAAAAATAGAACTAAAAAGAATAAAAATATCGAAGAAATTCATTTTTGTTGTCTGAAAGGGGAATTTTTATTTCATGATACTACGGAGTTAGGACGTTTTAGTAATGAGAATGATTTCTTTTCTATATATGATGTTTTATAAAAATAACAAGGTTGAATGTAAATTAAATATTTATGATAGATGAACCAAATTTGAAATATTCGTTCTATTCAGCATATTCATCTAATATATCATAGAATTCTTCTATAAGTTTATCAATTTTAATCGTTTTTTGTTCCTCAGTTTTCATATTTCTTATTGTTACTTCATTTTTATTCATTTCTTTAGCTCCAACGATTAAAGTAATCAAAACTCCTAATTCATTTGCTTTACTAAGTTGATTCTTTAAATTTTTAAACTTAAAATCAATTAAACAAGGTATTTCCTCGTTACGGAGAATTTGACCGATTTTAAAAGCGTATAATGATACAGTTTCGTCGATTGACGCGATATAAACGGTATCAGTATAATCTTTTTCTCTAACCTCTTGAGGAATTAAGTCATAAGTTTCTAAAAATAAATTTAGCATTAAAACACCCATTCCAAAACCAGTACCTGATATTTTTTCGTCAGAAAACAATGATAATAAATCATCATATCGACCCCCACCGAAAATGCTTCTTATATTTTCTTTACCAGTATCAAAAACTTCATATACAATTCCCGTATAATAATCTAAACCTCTTACAACGCTAGATGAAAAAGTACAATAATCAGAAATCCCTATTTCTTTTAAGTACTGTTCAAACATGATTAACTCTTTATATCCATCAGATTTATAAAACTCTTCAGGTATATTATCAAACTTCTCTAATAAATCACTTACACTATTTGAATCTTTTAGTATAAAAATACCTTGAAGTATTATCTCGTTTTGAAAAGTTTCAGTCACGTATTTTTCAAAATCATCCTCATCCATCTTATCAGATTTATCGAGTACTTTATAGAGGATTGGTAAATTTTTATTATCCATTTTAAGTATGATATTACATACCGAATCTATAAAACGTCGATTATTATAAAATATCTGAAATTGCGTAGGGGTAGCACCGAATTCTTTAAAAATATCAACTACAATATTAAAAATCTCAAGATCGGCATATAAACTATTATCACCAAGTATATCTATATTAATTTGTTTAAATTCACGCCTTCTTCCTCTTTGGGGTCTCTCATATCTATAACATATTGGAACCGAATACCATCTGATAGGTTTTTTTAATTCTTGACTTTTCTTAGCAACAATCCGTGCTAAAGATGGAGTGAGTTCAGGAATTAAAATTAATTTTTCTCCCTT
>JAEOSD010000046.1 GCA_016840545.1 Promethearchaeota archaeon | reverse complement strand
CTAAAAATTTTATTTTTTTAATAAAACAATATGAAAATTTTCATCTTAATTGTTCATAGTTGTTAGCAATAACGATTATCAGTAAGGATAATAATATTAACAGAGGTGGTGCAATTGCATTTACATGAGACCATCCTAATGTATCAAATACTCCTTGAAGGATACGTCCAATAAAATAAATCAAAAATCCAATAGCATTAAGAGCATATGATCTTCGCAGAACTCCATAAGTTCTCAACGCCAAACTAATGAACAAAAATGGAATTATTGCCACAAACAAAGGTAATAACATAAAATTTAAAACAGCTCTCCCCGCAGGATATCCAAAAATCATAATTAAACTATTAGGATCTACTCCATAATCATCAACAAAATCAGGATCCATAAAGAGGGAATCTGGTAAAACTAAAGCTAAAATCCCTATTATTATAGGAATAATTATAAGTAATATCTTGAAACTTATTCTTAGTGTTCTATTTTTTAAAATCTTTTTAAACCTGCTTTTTTCAGTTACCCCTTCTATTTCTGTAATAGGTGGGAATATTAAGATTCCAAAAACTCCCATTAAACTAGCAATACCCAACCACGTTGAAAATGTAGCTAATCGATACTGAGACATTAGGATCCCTACAAGCTCAGGATCACTAATAGTAGGTGAAAGTTCTGGGGTATAGAAATAATAGATAATAAAGAAAACTCTACTAGCAGCTAAGCATAAAAATAATATTGAAAAATATAACCAAAAATATTTCTTTGAGGTTCTGAATCTCATTAACAGGAAGTAAGCAAATATTAGAAAATAATATCCTACGATTACATAATATAATCCGGATTCAATAGCATCCCAGAAAGTAAAATTTGTAAAAAGATCAGCTTGGAAAATCATAATAATCAATTTAAAATTTTAAATTTATATAACTTGATATGATCACTTAAAATTATAATAATACTATCTTTTTCTTATATAAAAATTTATATTATTAGAATAGACTAACTTGAATTCTTAAAATACAAATATCATCAAAAATTTCTTTAAATAATAATCGCAGAGGAGAAAGAAATAATGGAAATCGAGGACAATATAGAAACCTTTAATTCATTGATCAAAAGGCGTTCGTTCATATGGGGGCCATCACCAGAAATTTATGGTGGTTTAGCGGGTTTTTACTCATATGGTCCAGCGGGAATGGAATTAAAGCATAATATTTTATCCATGCTTAGAAGGGAGTTAAGATATTTTGGATTTGGGGAAGTTGAATGTCCCACAATTATGCCTGAGATCGTATGGAGAGCTTCAGGCCATTTAGAACGGTTTATTGATCCTGTAATAAAATGTGAGGAATGTAATACTCAATATAGAGTCGATAAATTGCTTCAAGAAGCTCTACCAGATACAATAATTGATGGGCTTTCCTTTGAAGAAATGGAAGAATTAATAAAAAAAAATAGAATCTTATGCCCAAAATGTGGCAAAGTTTTCCAAAAAATTGAAGAATATAATTTAATGTTAAAAACTGTTATTGGAAATGATACAATTGCATATCTACGACCAGAAACAGCTACAACCACATATTTACTTTTCAATAGATTGGATCAAGATGCTAGAAGACAATATCCAATTAAAATCTATCAATATGGAAAAGCTTACAGGAATGAAATCTCTCCAAGACAATTAGTGTTAAGAATGAGAGCATTTGATCAGTTTGAAATTCAACTGTTTATAGGTAAAGAGCAAGAAATGGATTTTGAAGATTATTTTGAGTTAAAAGAATACAAATTACCATTATTAGACTGGCAAATCCAAGAAAAAAAAATAGATACGCCTAATCTAATATCTCTTGAACAAGCAATAAAAAAAAAGATATTAAAGAAACCAGCTTTTGCTTATTGCCTTTATTTAGGCTATTATTTAACAAAAAAAGTAGGTATTCCTGAAAAAGTAATAAGATATAGGCAACATTCTCCCCATGAGAGAGCACATTATGCTGATGATGCTTGGGATTTAGAAATAAAAACTAATCAATTTGGATGGGTTGAAATCTGTGGTGTACACGACCGAACTGATTATGATTTAAAAAGACATGGAGATTATTCAAAACAGGATTTTAAGGTAAGTATGGGATCCGATCCAAATGTAAAAGAAATCCCTCAAATCCTTGAAATCGCTTTTGGAATCGATAGAATTATCTATACATTATTAGAAAATGCATTTAATGTAGAAGATGGAAGAATAAATCTAAAACTAGATAAGCACTTAGCCCCTAATACTGTAGCCGTATTTCCATTAGTAAGAAATAAAGAAAAAATAAGAAATTTAGCATTAAAAATACATCGTGATTTACTTGAATTCCGAATCAAATCTTTCTATGATGCTGCAGGATCTATTGGGAAGAGATATCGTAGACAAGATGAATTAGGAACCCCCTTTTGTATAACTATCGATTATCAATCACTTGAAGATAACACAGTAACTATTAGAGAGAGAGATTCGATGAATCAAGTTAGAGTGGACATTTCTGAAGTTCCAAACATAATAAATAAATAAAGAAATAAAATTCAAGTTAAAATATCTCTAAAAAACCGAGGTTTTCAGAAAAAGATTTTAAAGAGAAGAAAATTTTTTTAAAAAATATACCTTTTAAAATAAAACAAATTCAAAACAAAATAGATATAAATATGAGTCTCTTAAAAACTTCTAGTTCTCAGATGAAACATAGAAAAAATGGGCTCAAAAAAAAGGAAATTTTATGTCTATTTTTAATTTTTATTTGTATTTTGAATTTTTTTTATATTTTTAACAATTTTTATTATTCTGAAAATAAGGGTTCATCTTTAGAAAATGATAATAATCAAGATCAGCCAATAATTATTAATTCGGCAGATATTGGATATTTATTTCAAGATCCTTTTAAAAAAAATTTTAAAAAAATGTGGAACTTTTTTAGAAATAATTATGAATCAGATTTAACTCTAGAACTAGATACATATTATAGAGAGGGAGACAGCACAGGCACAATTCTAGATGATAGAGTGTATCCCATTGATAATTTGTTATTATACAAGTCCTTATTAAAAGACGATACTAGCCCAAGTGCAACATATGATAATTATTTATTATTAAGGGAATCTCCTTTATGGTATGAAGGTGATATTAATTTAAAGAAATATGGATTTGTGAGGTCAGTTAATGGTAAAACTAATAAAGTATATGATTATGACAGGTATCTTATTGATAACTTAATGCCAATATTTCTTTTAATTGAGAACATTGGTGAAAATATAGGGGATGTTAATTATATTTCTTCTCTTGAAGAAATGTTTGATCTTATAAATTCAACGGAATTTAGGGACACTTCTTCAAAAGCAGGGTTTTATCACCATAACTCAACCACGGATAAATATACAGAAAGTAATTTATATGCCATATTAGCAAATTTGGAGATTCACAAACTCTATGAAAAACAGGGTCTGGATCAAGATATAAGCAATAAAGCTATTGAATTAGCAAATACAACAATGAATAAACTCCTAGCAAACGTATGGGACGATACAAACGGGGGATTTAACTATTATTCTTTACAGGATTGGACTACAGCCAGTGATTATAAATATTTATCTGTCAACGCATTAGGAATAATCGCTTTAATCGAAATTTGGAAAGTAAATGGAATGAAGAATGATTCATCTTATTTACAATTTGCTAAAATCCTTTTTAATAAGCTAGAAGCGATGTGGGACCCAGGATTTAATGCCTATGAATACAGTCGCGACGGAGTATGGGATATCTCAGGTGCTATTCGAACTATAGAATTAGAATCAAATTCTATTACGTTAATGGCATGCATGAAGTTGTTTGAAACCACAGGTAATATAACTTATTATAATAGAGCTTGGCAACTGCATGAGACATTTGAAAATAGTTTTTATGATGAAACAGTAAATGCTTACAGGTTATCTATTGATTCTCCTATTAATAATAATAAGAATTTCTATGCCAATTTAAAATTAAGTGAAGCTTATTTGTATGCTGATGATGTATATACCAGTACAGTGATTAAAGCCTCATATAATGTGTCAGAAGAAATTCCAGATTATATTTTTAATGAGGATACAATGAATATTACAAGTGTTTATGCATTTGAAAAAAATCTTGATTTTTATAACACAACTACTGAGGAGTATGAGGTATATAAAAGCCAATATGACATAATTTCTGCCGATATTACATATCTATTCAAATATCCGAATGGGACGTTACTAGAAAAGAGACAGCAACAAATAATTGATGAGTCCATAACATTATTATATAATATTAATGATTCTATGCCAATCGGGAGTGGCTATTATTTATATATATATGCAAATACTTCAATCTTTGCGACAGCTATTAGCTTAAAACGTTATAATATAATATCTGGATTAAGATATGAAGGAATTTTAGGATTACCTAAAAGGGTCTACCAAGGTCCAACTTATAATATAACTCTTCAAATAAATAATACTCGGAATGAAGATGTTACCTTAAATGTGTCTATGGAAGGAGATGATATATATAACGGCTCACAAATTGTATATCTACCGACAATGGTTTTAACTAATATTTCATTTAATTTAATAGCTGTACTTGATGCTGATTTAGGTGACCACAATTTAACATTTCAATTTAAAAAAGATAACATTCTCTATTTAGAAATTATAAGAATTATAGATATAGGGCACTCATTTGATTATGCAGATTTTTTTTATGAAAGTAGAGTGACTAGTGGAGGAATTATTGATTTATCTCTAAAACTTCTAAACTTTTTACCCAATAGTTCCCAATATCTCAATATTACTTTTTCAGGCGAAGATTTAGCTCAAGAGATAGTAGAGGAAGTCACTTTATCAAAAAGTGAAACTAAAACTGTATATTATTCAATAGAATTAGCAGATGATATAATATCTGATACAACAGAAATAGAGATGAATATAAAAAAAGGTAATACAATTTTTTATACTAAATCCTTTTCAATTCAAATTATTAAAAAATTTGAAATATTGAGTGTAACCTTTCCTAACGTTGTACCTCAGGGAGATTACGCATATCTTATTATGATTGTTCAAAATAACCAAGAAATCTCTGAAATGTTTTCATTATATGTAAATGGAGAAAAGCTAGAGACTAATATCAATGGATTAGGTCCAGGAAAAAATACAATTATCGCAGAGGTATTACCCACCATTAACCCTTATGATTTTGAATCAAAATCTTACACGTTTGTTTTAAGAGATAGTTCTAATAACATTATTGCCCAATTTTATTTTAATATAAATGTGGAACTTACAACCTTCAATTTCGTCGTGTTTTATTTATTACCTATTCTTATTCCCATCGCTATTGTTTTATTTTATAAAAATAAAGAAATAAAACATAAATTATTAAGGAGATGAACAAAAAAATGATTAATTACAAGAATTTTATAAAAAGCACTTTTATTCTATTTTTTTTTCTTGGAATATTCTTCAATCTTGTTTTAATTACCCAAAACAATAACTATTCAAATTTAGATAATAATCCAAATGAAGAAAATTTAATTGACATAAGAACCTCCCAAAGTGGAAAAAAGGCTCTAAATTATTCTTCAATAACAAGAAATGATACAATTATATATAGATTCTTTGATTCTATTAAACTTACTGTTAATGTTTCAGGTTTTGATAATGTAAAATACACATTCATGCAAATCGATTTTTCTAATAGAAGTGTTGGTAGCTACAACATGTCTTTCATTGAAACTGATATATATTCATATGTATATTCACCTAAATCATTCGCACCATTAGAGTTTCAAAATGTTAGCTTTTTAATCTATAATATATCAGATGAAATAGTAAATGCTCGTACTACCTATACAAATTTCACAATTAAATCGAATTATGTAGCAGGCCTTAATAGTTTTGAGCATAATAGAGGAGACTTTGTAGATGGAAACCTTTATGTAGATGATCACGACGTTTATGATTTCAACTGGAATGTTACTGTTGTTGATAGTATATCTGAGAGTAGTCAAGTAAATCTTTTTGATTTAGGGAATAATATTCAGCACTTTTCATTTCAGATAGATGATAGATTTACTCAACCTGATAAAATATATTACGTTAAAATTAATATGTCAGATGATTCACCTTCTAAGAAAATCGCTGCTTATGTTCCGTTTAAAGTCTTAAATTCAATCCCACAAATAAGTAAATCATCGGTTAATTTTTCATTACAAGAATTTAAAAGAGATGAAGACTGCCATATTTCTTTGAATGTATCTGATGCGGACCCAAATACAAGACCAGGATATATTAATGTTTCTTTAATATTGATTACTCCTATTGGACAAAAAGAAACTCCATATCAATTGAGTAACAACAAAGACTGGACGTTTGATGGAACTTTTTCTATAGATATTGATAAGCCCATCGGATTTTATCAAGCAATTTTGAAGGTTAAAGATCAGTATAATGGAGAAAGTACTTATAATGAAACATTAACTATAAAAAATAACTTTCCAGAAATCCATGAATTCTGGATAAATGGTATGGGTATTGAAGAAAGCATTGCTATAAATTATGGAGAAGATATAATCTTCACTTTTAATATTTCTGATGTAGAAGACACAATTGCCTATGTAACTGTTAGTCTATTAGATGAAAATGATAGTTGGCATAATGTTACAAAAGCATATTCAGATGGTATGAAATTATTAATTCGATCAGTTAATTTAATTACAGGTGTCTGGTATGTCTACATTTCTGTGACTGATAAGGATGGGGATACCACTCATATTACTTCTGATTTTGGACTCGGGCCAAAAGAAATCAGAATTATTCCTGATGAATTAACACCATTAATGCCTTTGATCATGTTAATTATAGGCTTATTTTTTGGAATATTAGCAGGAATAGCTTTTTCCTATAAACGAGTCAAAACTAAATTTGTTGAACGGCAACCAATGGTTACTAAGAAAAAGGAAATTGCCCCAAAAAAGAAAAAGGTTAAATTACCTAAAGAAAAAATAACAGAGAAAGAAATTGAAGAGATTGAACTAGAAGAAGAACCAGAAAAGAAACCTCCTCAAAGAAAGATAAAACGAAAATTAAAATAAAAATAAGTAAATTTTAAATAACTTTTTCAAAATTTTACCTTAATACTTCGTGTAAACGATACTGAAATTTGCCTAATTTACCACCGTAATTTCCTGCGGAAATCTTATTAACCCCAGGCACTTTTACTGATGCTTGAATACCTAATTTCATAGCATTCTTTATAGCCTCCTCAGTTGCTCCATCCAAAATTACCTCATAAACACAATTATCCTTTTCTCCTAATTGAGAGTTTTCGCTAACCTTTCTTAATGTTGGACAAAGTGGGTCGTTTGTACTGGCGTTTAAAAAGGAATATTTCGACCCTACTTTTGATCCTGACCTTGCTATTCCTCCTGGAAATGGAGTAATAACATTCTCAACATCTTTTATCGCCTCAATTGCTGCTTCAGCAGCTTCTAATCCTGAATCTTGACTTTCTGAAAGTATCAAGAAGTTACCGCCTGCGATTCCCTTCCCAACCTTAAAATTGCTTTGAACAATAAACTCTCCATCCATTACAGGAATTTTCCATGCCTCGAAAGGATATACTTCTTCTATTTTTTCTTCAAATTTGTCACCGAAAAATTTCAGTTTGTAGCCTGTTTTAATTTCGAATTCTTTAACAGGATCGACTGAACCACTTATAGCATCAAAACATGCTGTTGTAGGGCAAGTTAAAATGCATTGTCCAACGCGATTCAATAGTACATTATCCATTTGATCTTTTTTTGTTTTAAAAAACATTAAAATGGCTCCTGGACGTTTATCTGGTGTCTTTTCTGAAGGAACAAAAACATCGATACCTGCTTCAGAATCACAATGAATCGTAGATGTTCCATACCCCGTTGCTACTTGACTGGCTATCTTTACCCATTTTTCATTTTTGGCTGTGACTAAAATTCTGGTAAAAACGGTAGTAAAAGCTTCACAGTAAGTATCTTCTATTTCAACTCCATTTAATTCCATTTTCATATCAACTCTATTTTTTTTATGAATAGTATTAATAATTAGACATTGATTTCATATAAAATTTTGAAATAATAGAATCACAATTAAAGAAAAATTAAAAATAGTGGGAAATTGTAAGTAAAATAATATATAAAATTATTATTTAATTTTAGAAAAAAGTGTCAAAAATGAGTGAAGAAGGTAAAACACTAAAAATTGGCATCCTTAAAAATGGAACAATCGGTTCTTCTTTATTGCTCGCATTCCTTATGGATGAAAGAGCTGAAGCTACAAGAATTAATGTCTATGAAGTTACATCAGGGGCTAAAATGCATCCACCAGAAATGTGTACTGAAACTATGAAAGATCTCTTAAAGTGGGAGCCAGAACTTATTTTAATGTCTAGTCCGAATGCTGCTCTAAAAGGACCAAAAGCTGCGAGAGATATGGCTAAAGAAGCTAGAATTCCTACAATTGTAATTTCTGATGCTCCAGCGAAAAAAGCGGTGGAAGAGATTGAAGAAAAAGGGATGGGATACATTTTAGTCAACTGTGATAGTATGATTGGTGCAAGAAGACCCTTTTTAGATCCGATTGAAATGAGCTGTTTTAATGCGGATCTGCTAAAAGTTCTTGCGATAACTGGGGCACTGCAAGTTATCGCAGAAGAATTGAATAAAGTAATTATGAGCATGCTTGGAGGAACAACTCCTGACTTACCAAGAATAATTGTTGATGTTACTAAAGCTGTTAAGGCTGCTGGATTCTCTAACCCATATGCAGAAGCTAAAGCTATTGCGGCTTTTGAGTTAGCAGCTTCAGTGTCAAAAGTTACCTCAACGGCTTGTTTTGTGTTGAAAGAAAGAGAAGATTATATCCCTTTATTAGCAGCATCCCACGAAATGATGAGAACTGCAGCTCTTATGTGTGATCAAGCAAGAGAAATAGAAAAATCAAATGACACTGTTTTTAGAAGGCCTCATCATGCAAAGCAACATATATTAACCAAAAGAGCACTTATGGAAAAAGAACAATAATAAATTATAATTTCAGATATTTTTTCTAAATCCTTTATTTTTTATTTTAAAAAATTTTTTAATATTTTAAAAATCAGAATTACTTAAATAATTCTTTAAATTTACAAAATTCTCCCCTGTGAGAGTTTCCATAACACCTGAAAAAACCTCATTAGTTTTATTATGGGTAACAGCCATTAAGACCGAACCATTGCTTACTTCCTTGACAAGAATATAATTGCTTTCACTTTCATATATTACAGTAGTTAATTCTAAAGGCGAAATTGAAGTGCTCATTAGTTCCATAATCTTACTGAAGATCTGGTACACGTTCGAATCAAGCGTTCCAATTTCAAATTTCATAAATTGTAAAGGTTTATGTTCAAATTTGCCCAAAGTCGAAGCTATTAACAAACCATCAGGTTGATTAAATAAAAGATATTCAGATAATGTATTAACTTTAAGTTGGTCTAATAAATGTCTTATTTTACCTAGCCGTTGCAAAGCAAGAGTATTCTTTTGAATCTCGAAATCTAAAACCTCAATCAGACGGTGTTGGGCACTCCCTTCCTTTACGCTCACTGGGGTAAAAGCAAGTTTTTCTATCAAATCACTATCAATACCCTTAATTAGCAAATTATAAAGTTCATCTTCTTTTGAATCTTGTAAATCAATTTTATTCAATAAAACATAAACCGTTTCTGTTTGAGGGCTAAATTCAAAGATATATGTTAAAAATTTATCAAAGACGTCTTTTACTCTATCCTCAACAACAGTAGATTCTGCCATAAAAATCGCAGTTGTAACTTCTGAAAATATAAGTTCTCGGTGTGTATCTGAAAAATATCGCTCCATATACCGTTGTTGGCCTCCCGCGTCCCAAACGTTAAGCTCCATAATACCTCTAAAGATAAAATTCTCTCTAGAAATGCCTTTAGTTGGTTTAAGATTCAGAACCTTCATGAAATTGTATCCCAAACACGTAGTTCTCATTAGACTTGTTTTCCCCGCATTCTGAGGACCGAAGAGGAGTATCTTAATTTTAATCAACTCTTTTAATTATTAGGATGTTTTAATTAAGTAAAATGGCGTAAAATGTTTAAGAAATTTAATACAAATTTTTAATTGTTTTTATTTATTAACTAATATATTTCTTATAAGATTGTCTTTATATAATTTTTTCTAATTCTGAATTTTGATGAGAAAATTAAGTCTTGACGATTCAATTAAATATAATTTTTAATTACCATAAATAGAAATTATAATTATTCTGAAAATAAATTTAATTTGCAAATAGAAATAAAAGGTTTATATGAATGGATTTAGAGCAATATATAAGAAACGTCCCAGATTGGCCAAAGCCTGGTATTCAATTTAAAGATGTTACAACACTATGTAAGGCGTATGCTCCTTTTAAAGAATCTTGCGATCGAATTATAAATCAATATAAGGATAAAGGAATCGATAAAGTCGCAGCAATAGAGGCTAGGGGATATGTTTGGGGTGGCGTAATAGCTTATCAATTAGGTGCGGGATTTGTTTTGATAAGAAAACCAGGAAAATTGCCTTATAAAACGCTTAGTGAGACATATGAACTTGAGTATGGTACAGACACAATTGAGATGCATATTGATGCTATTGAAAAGGGAGAAAAAGTTTTATTATTCGATGATTTATTAGCAACTGGAGGAACGGCAAAAGCAGCATGCAGTTTAATAGAAAAAACTGGTGGAACTGTTATTGGAATTGCATTTGTGATTGAGCTAACTGGAAGTTTACACGGCAGAGATGAAATACAAGGTTATGATATTTTTTCATTAATGGAAATACCTGTAGAAGAATAATTTACTTGAAATAATTTCTTATTTTTCTTAGTATTTTGGACTTAAAGCACCCATTTTTTTCCCCGCATTTACCAATTAATTAAAATTTAGTCTGAAAATTTAAATAATTCTCTGTACTTTATACTCACAATATTAAATCAACACATAAAAAGGTGTAGATGTGAAGAAACAAGAAGTTCAAGGTGTTAAGAAAACGCCGCTTTATGATATTCACATTAAACTAGGTGCAAGAATGGTAGAATTTGCTGGTTTTTATATGCCTGTACAGTATGAGAGTATTATAAAAGAGCATAAGACTGTTCGTTCAAATGCCGGTGTGTTTGATATTACACATATGGGAGAATTTTTATTTGAGGGGAGAGATGTAATTTCTTTTCTTCAATATATAATGATCAATGATTTAAATCTATTAGAACCATCTAAAGGACAGTATTCAATCATGTGCTATGAGAATGGGACAGTAGTTGATGATTTAGTATATTACGAGGAGACCCCTGAAAGATTCAGAATGATTGTAAATGCCAGTAATAGAGAAAAGGATTTGGAATGGTTAAATGATCATATTGGAAATCAAGATGTTAAAATAACCAATCTCTCTGATGAGCGGTGCCGTTTGGCATTTCAAGGACCAAACGCAGATCAACTATTCCGACCTTTAGTCGATGTAGACCTATCAAAAATAAATCGATTTTATTTTGCGGATTGTAATCTGAATAAAACACCTATCTTTATTGCTAGAACTGGTTATACGGGAGAGAAAGGATTTGAAATTTCATTTGAGAATAAATATGCAGAAAAAATTTGGAATGACTTAACTAATACTGGAGCAAGCCCAATTGGGTTAGGTGCAAGAGATTCATTGAGGTTAGAAGCTTGTTATTCACTCTATGGCCATGAGATTAGTGATTCAATAACTCCAATAGAGGCGGGATTAAATTGGCTCGCAAAACCTAAAGAAGGCATAGATTATATCGGAAAAGAAATTCTATTAAATCAAAAATCAAAAGGAACAGAGAGAATTATCGTAGGTTTAAATTTAATAGAGAGAGGAATTATTAGAGAAAATTATAAAATTTTTAAAGATGGTCAAGAAATTGGGTATGTTACCTCTGGGGGGTATTCACCTACACTCGATAAAACTATTGGCTTAGGTTTAGTGCAATCTCAATACAGTGAAGTTGGAACTGAATTAGAAATTGAAATTCGAGGAAAATTGTTAAAAGGAATTATTGTACCTATACCTTTTTATCGGAATGTATAGAAATATTCAGAAATTAAACAACATGTGAAATAAAATGGATTATAAGTTCCCTGATAATTTAAAATATACCTCTTCTCATGAATGGGTCAAAATTGAAGAGGATATTGCTACAGTGGGGATAACTGATTATGCTCAGCATCAGTTAGGAGATATTGTTTTTATTCAGCTTCCTGATCTTGGTACTAGTGTTGAAAAAGAAACTAGCATTGGAGAAATAGAGTCTGTTAAAGCAGTTGGAGATCTTATTATGCCTTTATCAGGAGAGATTATTGAAATAAATGAAAAGCTTGCTGATAATCCAGAACTCATTAATTCCTCGCCATTTGAGGAGGGATGGATTTTAAAAGTGAAGTTTTCTAACTATGATGAGGTCAATAGTCTTCTTTCTGTTACTAAGTACAAAGAATTAGTGCAAAGCGAAGAGAAATAGTTTTTTAATAATTTATTTATTAATTTTTTTAATTAAGTTCTATGAGTTGTTGAAACTGGACTTTATACCACATAATGAGAAAATAATTGAAGAGATGCTTAAAACCATTGGTGTGAATACTATAGATGATTTATTTCAAGATATACCTGATGATATAAAAATTAAAAAATTAAATCTATCTTCTGGACTATCAGAACCGGATTTATTAAGATATTTAGAAAATCTTTCCCTTCAAAATAAAGTATATTCTTATAGTTTTTTAGGAGCAGGTTGCTATTACCATTATATACCATCAATAGTCGATTTTATAATTAGTCGTCCAGAATTTTATAGTTCCTACACACCTTATCAAGCAGAAGCAAGTCAAGGTTATTTACAAGCAATTTATGAATATCAAACAATAATTTCTAGAGTAACTCAGATGGATATTGCAAATGCAAGTATGTATGATGGTTCAACAGCTTTAGCAGAAGCAGCAATAATGGCTACAATCATTACTGGTAAAAGTAAGGTTATTTTATTAGAAGGAATTCATCCAGAATATATTGAGGTTGTTGAAACCTATTGTTGGGGACAAGAAATTGATCATAAAATTATTAAAGAAAACCAATTAAAGAATGAAATTACAGAGGATATTGCGGCAATTTTATTTCAAAGTCCAAATTTTTTTGGAAACATTGAAAACATAGAAGAAATGGTTAGAATTATTCGAGACAAATCGCAAAAGTGTTTAATTATTCAAGTTATGACAGATCCTACTTGCTTAGGTATATTAAAAACCCCTGGAGAATTAGATATTGATATATTTGTGGCAGAAGGTCAAGCATTTGGCATTTCTCCTTCTTTTGGAGGCCCAGGGTTAGGTATTTTTACTGCAAAAGAAAAATATTTACGGAAGATGCCTGGGCGGTTGATTGGAAAAACAAAGGAGCTTTATGGAGAAAAAACAGGATATATTTTAACCCTTCAGGCACGTGAGCAGCATATTAGAAGAGAAAAAGCAAGCTCGAATATTTGCACAAATCAAGCTCTCTGTTCCTTAGCAGCACTAATATATTTATTATCATTGGGAAAAACTGGTTTAAAAGAAATAGCGGCTCAGAATTTTCAAAAAGCGTATTATCTTAAAAGTGAACTAATAAAAATATCTGGTTATGAAATTTTAAATAAAAAACCAACGTATAATGAATTCATGTTGAAATGCCCAAATATTGAAGCACTAATTAATGAATGTAAAAAGAAAGATTTACTCCCTCCTTTAAAGATGGTAAAATATTATCCAGAATTAGATGATGTTGCTTTAGTGTGTGTTACTGAATGTAATAGTCAAGGATCGATAGAAAAATTTATTGATGCAGCAAAAAATGCTGTAGAAAATTATTAGGAGGGAAATCAAAAATGACTTCAAAAGAATTATTAATTTTTGAAAAAGGAAATGAAAAGACGCATAAAAATTTCATACCTAAAATGGATATTGAAGTTACTGGCATTGATGAAATCATTCCACCAATTTACCAGAGAGCCCAATTAAGTATTCCAGATACCCCTGAAATAGAAATTGTAAGGCATTATATTAAATTAAGTCAAAAAAATTATGGTGTAGATAATGGAATTTATCCATTGGGTTCTTGTACTATGAAATATAACCCAAAAATAAATGAAATAACAGCACGCATATCTGGTTTTTCTCAAATCCATCCACTTCAGGAAGAAAATCAAGGGGCGATGGAAGTCTTCTATGAAACCTCGAAAATGTTAGGAGAAATAACTGGCATGGAGGGATTTACTTTACAACCTGCTGCTGGTGCCCATGGTGAACTAACAGGCTTATTAATAATGAAAAAATATTTTAAGAGCAGAAAAATTAAGAAAAGTAAAATAATAGTGCCGGATTCTGCTCATGGTACTAATCCTGCTTCTGCAAAAATGGCTGGATTTTCGATTATTGAATTACAATCTGATAAAAATGGAGAAGTTCCATTAGATCAATTAGAATATGCAATGAAGGAAAAAAATGTAGCAGGGATTATGTTAACAAATCCAAATACTCTAGGAGTTTTCGATCGTCAAATAAAAGAAATAACACGAATTGTACATGAGAATGGTGGCCTCTGTTATTACGATGGAGCAAATCTAAATCCAATGTTAGGAATCTGTCGACCTAAAGATATGGGATTCGATATAGTTCACTTAAATCTGCATAAAACCTTTTCTACCCCTCATGGAGGAGGTGGACCTGGATCAGGACCAGTTGGAGTGGTAAATGATCTTATTCCATTTCTACCTAAACCTTGTATTATAAAAACTAGTGAAGGAATTATATGTAAAAGTAATAATGAAAAATCAATAGGAAGGATAAAAGCATTCTGGGGTAATTTTGGAGTTATTATACGCGCATACACTTACATTTTAGCATTAGGAAGGGAAGGTTTAGAACAAGTAGGTCAAATTTCAGTACTCAATGCAAATTATTTACGAGTTTTACTACAAAAAAAATATGATCTTCCTTACAACAGAATTTGTCAACATGAGTTTGTGTTATCAGATAAAGGCTTACCAAATGAAGTAATAACTGAAGATATAGCTAAACGAATTTTAGATTATGGAATCTATGCACCAACAATTTATTTTCCATTAATAGTGAATGGAGCAATAATGATTGAACCTACAGAAACAGAATCTAAAAATTCTCTCGATAATTTTGTGGATATAATGTATAAAATATATGAAGAAGCTCATGATGACCCAGAATTAGTAAAAAAAGCTCCATATAATACCTCTATAGGGCGTTTAGATGCTGTCCTTGCTGCTAGAAAACCAATATTACATGATTAGGTACAAATTGCTAAAATCTTACTTTATATTTTTTCTAATTCAGGAGGAATATATCCATAAGTTTTGAAAAATCTTTTTCTAACTTGATTTATATTAAAATTTTGGGTTTGTGCTCCGCTACTTTCTATTACAAATGAACCTAATATAGAACCTAATCTGCAAGCATCCAAAATTGTCATATTTAAGATTAACCCAGTTAATATTCCTGCTCGATACCCATCTCCTGCTCCAGTAGCATCTTCTATTTTTTCTGGAATTGCTATAGGAATATCTATATTATAAACCTTACTTTTATCATCTTTATAAATTAATTCTGAACCTTCTGAGCCCTTAGTTGTTATAATTGCCTTAACATATTCAATTAATTTTTTTTCTGTAAATCCAGTTCTCCTTTTTATTTGCTCTATTTCATAAGCATTTCCAATTAAAATTTCAGACTTTTTTATTATATTAATCAATATTTCTTTTGGAAAAAGTGGTGTAACTTGCCCAGGATCAAAAATTGTTGGAATCTTTAAATTATTTAGCTGCTCAGCAAAATTAATCATAGCTTCGATACTTTGTGTTGAATTAATCGCATAGGCAAACTCTTTTGGATTCTTGATCTTATCTTCTAAATTTATATTCTTACATTTATCTAGGGCACCACCATGAAATATAATCATCTGATTCGACCTAATATCATTGACTATATAGCAAGCAGCAGTGAAGAGATCATCATATTCATCAATTGACAGTTCAATATTTCCAAAACGTTGTATATGTTCCTTATATCCTAAACTTTCAAAATCTTTTCCCACTGAACCTACCAAAAGAACACTTACTATATTTAATAAACCTAGATTATAAGCAATGTTGCCAGCAGTCCCACCAAAATGCAGATGTCGACTATCTGCTGTAATTGTGCTTTGATATTCTTCTCTTTTATGATCAATTGATACAGCATTAACAAATTTTTCTTTAAAACCCATAATGTAATCAAAGGCTAAGGATCCAAGGACTAAAACTTTATTTTTTTCCATGAAACTTCAATTTATTTTATATTAAAAATAAAAAAAATTAATTAAATCTTTCAAGTTTTATTAAATAACTGCTCCCGTAAGAGTATGGTGACATCCACAATCTCGTTGAGTATCTATTTTAGGAATGACCATTTCTAATAATTTTTTAAGATTTCCTTCATTTTTTCTAACTGTATCGAGGATTTCTTCGATACTTACAGCTAGTTTCTCCAAAGATCCGCCACAATTTTCACATCTCTCTCCATATTCGATAATACCACAATTTTTACAGGATGCTGCCCAAACATCATAATCAGTAATCATAGCTATAGTACAATAACATATTTCCTTTTCTGCTGCAAGGACCACTTCAGGATAAACTGTCATGCCTATTATATCGGCATTCCATTGGCGAAATGTTTTAGATTCTGCTCTTGTAGAAAAACGGGGGCCTTCAATACACACATATGTGCCTCCATTTAAAATATTTAAACCTTCAATTTGCTTACCACTTTCATAAAAAAGATTATTTAAATATTCACAGAAAGGTTCGGCTTGTCCAATGTGGCATACTTGGCCTCCCTCATAAAAAGTATCTAAACGTTTCTTTGTTCTATCTATATACTGATCTACTAATAAGAAGTGTCCCTTATCCAATTCTTTCTTTAAAGATCCTACTGCTGAGGGAGAAATAATACATTTTACTCCCAATTCTTTCATAGCCCATATATTTGCTCTGAAATTTAGTTTATGGGGTGGTATCGTATGACCCTTTCCATGGCGAGGTAAAAATGCTACTTTTTTACCTTTAAAATAACCCACATTAATAAATTCAGAAGTTTTTCCGTAAGGGGTATAAATTTTTAAATCTTCAGCATCCTCTAACGCTATATCTGCACCTGTACCTCCTATTATACCGATTTCTGCATTTCCCTCAAATTTCATAAAAATATCACATTCAGATAAATTTAAAATATATCAATAAAAAACTTGATATTTCTTGATTGTTTTAAATATGTAAAAAGTTTTATGATATTTTTCATATTTTATAGAGATTAATCTTTCATGACAAAAATTTCGTTTCTAGGGGGTTGCAGAGAAGTAGGGCGTTCAGCAGTCTTAATTGAATCCAATAAAGGTACAAAATGTATTCTAGACTATGGTGTAAGATTCAGTGACAATGATCGATTACCATATGAGACAGATTTAAGCAATCTTAAAGCAATTGCATTAAGTCATTGTCATATAGATCATTCTGGAGGTTTACCTTCTCTATTCAAAAATTTTAATGTACCCATCTTTACTAATCCATTAACATTGAGAATTACCGAAATGCTATTAAAAGATATGATAAAAATTTCTAATTATCATTACCCCTTTGGATATAGAGAAGTAGATAAGTTAAGAAAAAATGCTCAATTTTTAGAAAATGAGAATAGAAAAAAAATTAATGAAGATTTTTTTATTACTTTTTATAACGCGGGGCATATCCCTGGTAGTGTATCAATTTTAATCGAAGTTGATAAAAAGAAACTTCTCTATACTGGAGATATTAATTTAATTGATACTAATTTAATATATCCTGCAGAAACTTCAATAATTCCAAATATTGATGCAATAATTACAGAATCAACCTATGCTCTTAGAGATCATCCTTCTAGGAAAGAATTGGAGCGAACTTTTGTAGAACGTGTAATAGATGTAAATGAAAATGATGGTAGAGTCCTTATCCCCGCCTTCGGTGTTGCACGTTCTCAAGAAGTTTTATTAATATTAAATAAATATAATATAAAAAACCAAATTTATATGGATGGATTAGCTAGAAAGGTAGGTGTAGCATATTACGATTATCCATCATTTTTTCGAGACTTCAGTTATTATAAGAAGTCAATGAAAAAAACTGAGTTTGTTTCTGAGAAAAATCGAAAAAAAATTGCACAGAAATCTAATTCAATTATAATTGCCCCATCTGGGATGCTAAGAGGTGGAGCTGCAATTGATTATATTAAAGTGCTATTAGATGACCCCAATTCTGCGATATATTTAGTTGGATATCAAGTTGAGGGAACACCTGGAAGAAAACTATTAGAGGAGAAGATTTTTGAATATCAACTAAATAAGAAAAGTAAAAATCCAAACAAAAAAATAGTTAAAAACGCAAAATGTGAGGTTGATTATTATGATTTTTCTAGTCATGCCGATCGAAAACACTTATTGAAATATATCCATAATCTAAATTTTATTAATAATTCGAAGTATGTGTTTTGTATTCATGGTGATGATAAGGCAACTACTTCATTTGCGCGAGGTCTTGCCAATGAAGGTTATAATTCTGTTGCTCCTGAAA
>JAEOSD010000045.1 GCA_016840545.1 Promethearchaeota archaeon | reverse complement strand
TATCGGATGCGTTTTATTTAAGGGAATGGTTCAAAATTATAAAAAAATCATTAAATTTTCAAATTGGGATAAAATTTTGGCTTAAACGAGAATGGATATTTTAGAATTGAAAAAGTTAATGGATTTACCTAAAAGAAAACAGCTGTTTCTTGAAATTTTGAAAAAATTTAAATTATTCAATAATATAAAGAATATATATTATAAAGCTTATGAGATTCCAGAGGGATTAATTCCTGTCTTATTCATTTCTAATTCTCTTGATAGTAGAACAGTAAAATACGTTAAAATTTTTATTGCAGCCCAACATAACGAGTATAATGGTCTTTTTGGAATATTAAAATTTTTACAAGATATCGATGAAAAAGTAACTGAAATTGAAAATATTCTAAATAAAAACCAAACTGTTATATTTTTTCCATTAATGAATCCCTATGGGTTTTTGAATCCTAGAAAAGACAATAAATCAGGATATTTTTTAAAAAATGGAGGTAATCTTAATAGATTCTGGAGAAAAACATTCGTTCCAGAATATAATGAGCTAAAAATACCTTTAAATAATTATGAACCACCAATGCAAACGCGAATTATTAAAAATGTTCTCAAAAGTTATTGGAAAAATGAAAGTATTGGTATTTATATAATGGATTTTCATGAAACCTCATTAATAGATCGCTTTATGAAGCAATTGAGTTTGAATTTAAATCAAGAATCATATACTTTTAAATTTACTCATTGGCTTCAAGAAAAAATTATTCTAAATATAATAGAATTGTATAATCTTATAATTTTTCGTCAGAATCTATTTTTTAAGCGTAAACCTTCTGCAAACCATAGACATCTAAACCTAACTATGAAGGAAATTAATTTGATTTATGAGAAACTTCTAGATTATATTACAAAAAATAATAGAAAATTACCATTTTATTTTTGTTATAATAATAAAAGCAAGGAGTATTGTGAGAAATTAGCCGAAGTTATATATCATAAATTAGAGGAAATACTGTGGGAAACTAAATTTCCAGCTTTTCCACATGATTTTCATGATCATGGGTGTTTTGTAAACATGAATAAAGTTGCAAAACGGCAAAAATTATATGCTATGGAATTAGAATCAAAGAAGCAATTTTTTGATATCTTTAGAGAAATTGAAAAGTCCAAATCTGATCCAGATTATCTTGAAAATAAAGTAAATTCTATTGATAGCAGTATTCTATTAGTAAGTGAAACCATAAAAGAAATGATAAAACTCTTTTAACCTTCAAAAGAATGAAAAAAATTATATTATCTGCGAGGCAGCTTTGCTTTCTCTACTTACATCACTGATTAAGCAGTCTTTATGGTAAAAAAGTACTTTTTCAGCATAAAATTTTCCATTTATTATATTTCCTAATGTAATTTGAAATGATTTTCGTAAATCTTGAATTTCAATATCTCTTTTACATAAATAACAATTAACCATTCTAAGGAGAATCAAAATTTTTATTTAATGATTAAAACTAGCATATTTAAAGTGAACAAATAATCCAAATATTAACATCTAAGAGTTAAAAAACCGTAAAGAGACACCTACCAAAATTAATTCATCTTTTTTATTAGTATGTCCACCTTTTCTTAATATTAACTTATTTTGTTCCGAAATGTTTAACAAATTACTATTTTCTTCGAAATTCCTTAATTTTATTATTTTATCATTTCTACAATGAATTAATAATACTCTTTTTGAGAAAGTTTTCCATTCTTCTTCTGGTAAGGTTTGTTTAATTTTGTTCATAACTATAAATGGAGATAATTTTTCATTCTCTTCATCAGTAGGGAAAAGTTTAATGCCTTTAAAAAAATACCTTATTAAAAGGATAAGATTAAACTTTGGTAAGTTTTGTTTATAATCTGATATTGATGATATCGCAATTAATTTTTCAATTTCACTATTAGGAAAACCTCCGCATAACATTGTTAATGCGCCTATACTGAAGCCTACTGAACATATTTTCTTATTTTTTAAATCATCCCTTTCTTTAATCCATTTGATTACGGTTTTAAAATCTTCAATCCGTTTATAGAATTGGTTTCTTCTACCTACTTTTCTAGATTCGCCAGTTCCTCGAGCATCATATGCCAATATCGTAAATCCTTGCATTGCTAATGGTAAATAATAGAATTGGAGAGTTTCTTTTTTATCAGAAAAACCATGGCATACAATTATCACTGTATTTTTAGATTTAATATAATTCTCGTTATTTGGTGTAATTAAAAATGCAGCTAATGCTCTGCTTTTTTTCTTTTTTCCATTATCTACATTTATTCTTACTTTATTTATGTCTAAATCTTCTATATGAAATTGAATCCATCTATCAAACCAGAGATCTCGAAAACTAAAATAAATTTCAAAAGGAGTATAAATTATTAAAAAAGTTGTAGTTGATAAAATAAAGCATGGCCAGAAGGGATTACCAAAAACATTTTGATTTACATTCCAAATAAGCGTGCTAATAAAAATACCAAAATATATCACTATAATTCTTTTGGCATTTTTTGATAGCAAAAACAATTCCCCAATTATTGTATAACTATTCTAGATAAGAAAAAAATAAAGATAAAAGATGAAAGATTTCTGGACGCAATTTCTTAGTAATTTATTTTTTTGCTTTATCAGGAGGACATCCAAAATCATTACGTGTTTTACATTCACTTTTACTCGAACTTCCTGGACATGGCTCGCATTTTATCCTTCTTAACATTGCTTCTACTTCACTTACCTCATATCCAAATTCCTCGTCTTCAGATTCGTCAGCTAGCATTTCATCCTTAATTTGACTCAAATCATAATCTAAATCTTCTTCTAGATTATCTTTTTCATCGTACAAATCAATGATTTCATCCCCATCTTCATCTGCTTTCCCCTCAGGGACTTCATCAATTTCAGGTTGTTCAATAACTTTCTTCTTTTTTGCCATTGATCTCACAACTGATTTTTTTAAAGTTTTGATTTTTAATGAAATTACATATAAAAATTTGATACAATTGAATATAGATTTTTTTGTTTTTCTTTTTCTATTAAGTATTAAATCTATAACTCAAAATTAATTTTTGAAATGACGAAATCTGTTCTAAAATCTTTTTATTTGTGCTCAAATCATTATAACTATTAAGGATTGAATTAAAGATTGATTCAGTTTCTTGTTTTCGATAAATATCATATTTTGGGAGATTATATTCTCGGACAAAATATTTGAGTTGAATTTTAGGTAGATAATTTACAAAATTAATTATGTTTTCTAATTCTTCAGAGTCTTTTTCTTTTAGATAAATGCCATTTATAATAGAATTTGAAAATTTTTTATAAAAACACAACATTTTCTCTAAAAGTGAAATTTCAACTCCTCTAGGAGGATCAAAGTAATCAATTTCTAGAAAATCAGATTTAAATTGGAAAAGAAATTGGAGTATCTTTCCTAAGCGAGAAATTGAAGTTGGAAATTTTTCAGGTAAAGGTAACCTTTTAATAAAGCTTCCGTTGATTCTTAAGTAACCACCTGCCATATGTAATGAGCTAAATAATGTTTTAAAAACTAGATTTATCAAATCTGAATTCAAAATTAATAGTAAACTGAATAAGTTCTCTGTGTTATAGGAGGGAATCTGAATAAAATATAATCCAGTAATATTAGTAAATATTCCAGGATCATAAGTAAATGTGAGATCCTTTGCAATTTCTCTGAAAATTAGTTTTTCGGCACTCACTTTCTTCCAAATAGGCTCAAAGTTTTTATTATAATTAAAATATGATATATTTAATTTACGTTTGGCAATCCTAATTGGTTTTTTAAAATTTATATAAAAATTTCCTACATTTCCAGTTCCAATTAATAGTAGATCTTTATCTGAAACTTTTTTTTTGGATACATATTTGAAATTTTGAGCCCATTTAATAAATCCATAAGGGCGATAAATTATATTGAGGTCTGCTATCACTTCTGACATTGGTTTATATTTTGTATACAAACCTTTTATTAAATGCAAATTCTTCGAGAGAGGAATTACTTTTGCAGGGAATAGTTTGATAACTTCTTGAGGGATTTCATTCACTAGATTTGACTTTGAGTTTTTAAACAGGCTTAAATCAACAGCTTTTTTCACTAATATTGTTGAGTTCTGGGGTACTTTTCTTTTCAAAGATATAATAATTGGATAAGCAGCTATTCCATGGAATACTGGTAAAGAAGAAATATCTATAATTTCTTTAATTTCCACCTCATTAATGAGGAGTTCTCTAAGCTTTTCTCCATAATCCGCTGATAAAAATTTATTAATTGTTAAAAACGAGAGTACACCTTCATCTTTTTTCAATAATTCTAATGATTTTTCAATAAATAATATTGATAGGTCATACAATCGATAAGCAGAATAAAAGCGTTTTGTAAGTTTTTGTTTATAGACTTTGTTATATATTTTCTTATTTTCTATATAAGGAGGATTACCGATAATAAAATCAAAATTGTTTATATTAAATTCTAAAAGGAAATCCTTAACAAATAGATTAAATTTAATGTCAATCTTTTTTGAAATTTGATTAATAATATCAATTTTTAAGCTTGACTTATCTGACAAATCAGATATTAACCATTTAACTAGTCTTAATTTTGAGGTTTTTATTGCTGAGTAATCGATATCAATTCCAAATAGGTTTTTTTCAATAATTCTCTTTTTTATATCATAATCAGGTAATTGTAAACCTAGACTTTTATAAATTTGAAACAAAATTTTTGCCATTGAGATTAAAAATCTTCCAGAACCACAGGCAGGGTCTAAAATTTTTAAATTTGGGACAATTTTAAACATTATTTTTTCAGAACTATGATTTTTAGAAAAAATCTCATTTTTCTCTTTAAAATCAAAATTGGATTTAAAATATAATTTAAAACTTTCTGAAACCATAAAATCTGCTATATTTTGAGGTGTGTAAATAATTCCTAAATCTTTTTTTATTTTCCTTTGTCCTTTTTTATTACTTTCAAATTCAGCAATATGTTCCTCAAGCGAAACTAAGATTTTTTTTAATTCTTGTGTTACCATTTTTATTTATTTTATCTATTCAGTATTTTTAATACGTCTAGCAGATATTTTAAATTACTAATTCTTCTAGTTTATATCTATAACTCTTTTATTTTAGAATAAAAAAATAGAACATTTATATCAGAAAAATATGCTAGTATTATTTTTTCAAGCGAAGAAGAATGATTGAGAAATCCTATCTAAAAAATTTGATAAAAAAGCCAAAAATAATATCAGAATTGAAATTTGAACAACTCTCAAATGTTTTTCAACAGGTGAAATCCCATTTTAAAGAGGAAAATTCACTATTAGAATTTAAATTGGATGGAAAGGAGGAAGAGGTTTATGTTATTGGAGATATTCATGGAAATTTACAAAGTATGTTAAAACTGATTGAAATCATAGAAAAAAAAAATCCTAAATTAGTAATTTTTCTGGGGGATATAGTGGATAGAGGGACATACCAGCTTGAATGTTTAATATTAGTATTTGCATTAAAAGTAATTGAACCTAATAGGTACTTTCTTTTAAGAGGTAATCATGAAACATTAGAAATGAATCAATATTATGGTTTTTTCCAGGATTTTATGTCAAGGTTTAAAGATCAATCCAAATTTAATGAAATTTTATCTATCTACGACATTTTGCCTATTTGTGCTGTGATTAATGACAATATATTATGTTTGCACGGTGGAATTCCAGAAGATTTTGATATCTTAAAAAAATTGAAGAATAAAAAACATAAGGATTTGGATAAAACAACTATTAATCTGGGCATCTATCAAATTCTATGGAATGATCCAAAAGAGGTGGAAATTTTAAATTTTTCAAATAGTTTTAGAGGTCCAGGTATAAAATTTTTTGGACAAAGAGCTTTTGATGCCTTTATGAAAAAAAATAATTTGCAATTACTAATTAGAGCTCATGAATGCTTTCCTGAAGGCTATAGATGGTTTTTCAATAAAAGGTTGTTATCTATTTTTTCTTCTGCTAATTACAGGGGATATTTTTCACCTAATCCCGGATCATATGCTATAATAAGAGATAATAATCTAATTCCAATGCTAATTCAATGATTAAAGAATTAATTCTGGAAATTTTTCTATTATCTCGGGATCCTTTTTTATTTCCTCCCTCCATCTATCCATTTCATCTAAATCAACAGATAAATTGTATTTTATTATTAATTGATCTGTAGGTAAATATATGTAAGCTTGAATTTTTTCATTACTTTTATGATAAACTTCAATAATTTCCCGTCTAAAGTAATTCTCTGAAACTCCCTCATAGAAATCTAATTGCCTTAATTCTTCTTTAGTGACATCAAATTTCAATGCATAGAATGAAGATCCTTCTGATGGTAAAACAAAAGGATACCAATATCCTTCAGGATAAATCCGAATATAACCTTTAACTACACAAACTTTAACATTCCTTTTAGTTCTCCAAATTCCACGGGAAATGAATGTTCCGTATCCAATTACAGAAACAAGGTTATAGGAAGGGTTTAATTCTCTCAACTTCTTTACATAATTTGAGACGCATCTGGCTTTATAAAGAGAAGATTATTACCTCGTATGAAAATTTCATTATATTTAGCTACGGGAGTCCCCTCTAAGAGTTCTGTGGCATCATATAGAATTAGATTCATATATGCATCAATTTCTTTTAATAAACCTCTATATTCAGTACCGTCTTTTAATCTTAATAAAATTTGGCTATTCTGTGATGCCATAAGAATGGATAGTGGATTTTTAGATTTAGAACTAGAATTATTATTCTTACTTGACATATTTCTACCATTGTTGAAATAATTACTATTTTTATAGAAAAGTTAATTTAAAGAAAAACTTTTTTGAATTAAAACCTTTTCATCGGGTATTAATCCCTTAAATAATTATTATACTTTGGTAATCCTAATTGCGAACTTTTAAAGGGAATTATGATAAGAAAAAGGAAATAATAAGTAAATATAACTCTACAGCAACTTTTTATGATAAAAGATATAGAAAAATCCAAGAAGAAAAATTTAGGATAATGCTCAATGATTTTCAGTTAGAAAAAAATAAAAGAATTCTAGACGCTGGTTGTGGTTCTGGCCTTCTTCTTGAATTTATTGTAAAAATATTTAAGATTAACCAAATTAAATTTTTAAATTATATCGGTATTGAGATTTCTTTGAATATGCTAAAAAGCTTTGCCGATAAATGTAGAAATCTGAATAATAATCTTAATGTAAATTTAATATTAAGCGATATTGAGCATTTACCTTTTAGAAATAATAAAATTGATTCAATTTTTTCAATTACATCATTACAAAATCTACCTAATATTTTTAGAGGTGTAATAGAAATTTTAAGGGTCGGGAAACACATGGCTAATTTACAATTTTCGATATTAAAGAAAAATCTAGATTTAGATTCATTAATTTCATTCTTAAATTTAAAATTAAAAGATCTTAAAATTAAAAATATTGAATCTATTGAAGATGTAATAATTCAAGGAAAATTGATAAAGAGTTAAGAGATATACGCTAATTTTTATAAAATTCAGCGACGATTTCATCAGGTTTACTTATGACATTAAACTTTTTTCTAAAATAATTACATACATTTTCAATATCTCTTTCTAATAGAGATTGAGCATTTGGATGTTCTTTTGGAACCCACTGCAGCCAATCTATTATTAAGATATTTTCCTTCTCGTCTAAAATAATATTAAATTCCCCCAAATCACCATGAATCATATTTGCTTTTTTATATAATACTTTTATCTGTTTTATTATCTTATTAAAAATTTTATCTGGGTTTTTAATGCTATGACAATATACAAGTTCTTTACCTCTTAAATATGACATAACAACGGCATGTCTATTAAATGCGATCGGTTTAGGAGTATTTAATTTATGTAAATAAATTTTGTTTAATGCACGATACTCCCTTTTTGCTGCCAACCTGTTTATGTATAACCATGAAAGATGTGATCTTTTCCCTATAAAACTTCGATACTTCTTAATATTTTTAAAGCTTGTTCTTCCCATTCGATAAATTTTTAGTGCATATATATTCTCATTATTATCTCTACAACTATAAACATCTGACTCTTTTCCTTTTCCAATTAATGGCCCTAATTGACTAATGATGTTTTTTTCAACTAAAGCATGTAAAGCTAATACATCGTATCCATGTGAATTTAATGTATAGGAGATTTCATAATCTGAGGAGTTCCTTATAATCAAATTGTTTTTATGCACTTTTTTAAGTCGAAATAGCGTTTCTTCAATTGGATATCTAGCATAAAATCTTATATCACTAATTTTAACATACTCAGATCTTTTCATTCCAAGTTCAATTGCCATTAATATCCTCAAATCTTCTTTTTCAAGATTGGGAAGAAGTTTGGCAGCTTCAGCCATATTATTAAATTTGAATTTTTTTATTTATAATTTTTAATTAATCAAATGATTATAAATAAATAAGTAATGTATAGAATTAAAAAATATATTTTCTGTAAGTTCTTATGAATGATATTAATTTGAGCAAATTAGGTAATTCAAAAATAGTAATTGCAGAAAAAATAATCATATAAAACAGGGTAATATCTTGTATTTTAATTAAATATAGAGTAGAAGTTGATCCCTCCTGAAATAAAAACAAATAAATTCCTTGTTGGAGATATAATAAGACTCCACTACAAATTATCAAACCCATTAAAGAAAAGATAATAACTTGAGCTTCCATTTCATATAATCCAATTATCATATTAAGGATAAACATTATTAGAGAAATTATTAAGAGGATTTTTGGATAAAACAGCCAACTTTGATATATTACAGCAGAAATCATATAATTACCATTTGAAACAGGCCAAAATACACAATTGATTAGTAATAAAAGAGAAAAAGTTGGAAGAGTAATTGATATTATTAAAAAGACTGAATAAAGTCTAATTGTTGTGAATTTTGCAAATTTATATTTACTAATGTCTTTTTGTTTTTTAGCTGCAATTAACATTTTATCGAGTCTTTCTTTAACATAATCCGGAATGTATTTAGCTAATACATTAATCTGTAATTTAAGTTGCAGATCCTTTGAAATTAATTCACTTAGTAATTGGTATCCCTTTTTATACCTCGCTTTAGTACTCTTAGGTCCCCTCCATAGATAAATGATTTTATTATCTTCATCAAGAAAGGCACATAAATCATGATAAAATACATATTCATCCTCTTCAATCCAATTATTTTTAATTTCGTTGAAAATGAAACTTCTTAGCATAAAGGATCAATTAATTTTAAAATTATGATATCTTTAATTTTTATCGATTTATTTAGGTAAATGTCATATTACTGAAATAAAAAGAATAAATATATATAATAAAAAAGTTAAATTTCTTCTAATCTCTGTCCAATTTCATTCCATAAATCATTGATATATCTTTTATGATTTTCAATTTCTTCTTTTGAGATTTTTCTGAATCTTTTTTGGGAATTACAATACTCTTCTATAGGTTTCCTTTTTGAAGCGTCTAGAAATCTTCTACTATCTTTAGAAAGGATAAATTTGCCTTCAATTACTTCATATAATGGCCAAAATCCTGTTTGTACGGCTAATCTACCTATCTCAATTGAGTTTTTAGGCTCGTATCCCCAGCCTGGAGGGCAAGGGGCTAAAATATGTAAATATTTTGAACCTGTTATGCCTTTAGCTCTCTGAAATTTTTCATACAGATCAAGCGGGTATGATGATATAGCGGTAGCAACATATGGAATTCCGTGAGCCTCCATAATTTTTGCCATATTTTTCTTATAACCTGTTTTTCCTTCGGGTGTTGTAGTACTAAACGCTCCTGGAGGAGTGCTTCCGCTTCTTTGAACGCCCGTATTCATATAAGCCTCATTATCATAACAAGCAAAAATAAAATTTGTACCTCTTTCTACAGCTCCGCTTAAACTCTGAATACCAATATCAACAGTTCCACCATCCCCTGCAAATGCTACTACATTAATATCATCTGATAAACCTTTACTTTCTAAAGATGCAACTATACCTGAGGCTGCAGCTCCCGTGGTAGCGAACGGGGTGTGATATACAGATACTTTAGTTGTACAAAAACCCTGCATCCCATGTAATACAGTTAAACATGAAGCAGGTACAGTTATTATTGTATTTGGACCTAAAGCCTTAAGAGCGATCCTATATATTAAAGCCATTGAACACCCAGCACATGCTCTGGTTCCTGGATAAATAAATTCTTCTTCGGGAATGTCCATTACTTTTACCATTATTTCTTTACCTCCTCAAAAAAAGTTGATTCATCATAATCACTAAGTTGATCTAGTTTTAAACCTAAAAATTCAGTTGTCTGAGATATCTCTCCAGTTTTAGCTTGGTTTAAAGCTCTATTAACTCCATCAATAATGTGTTCATTTGTTACATCCCTTCCACCTAAACCAACTATGAAACCTTTAATGAAAGGAGATTTCTTCAACCCATATAAAGCTGATTTTAATTCATAGCATAATACTCCTTCATAACCATATCCAATATCTCTATCGAAAACTACAATTGTTTCCTTCTCCTTCAATAACTCTTTCAAGTATTTCGCAGGGTAGGGTCGAAAAAGTTTTAAACTGACCAATCCAACTTTTAAACCTTCTCGCCTTAACTTTTTTACTACAATTTTTGATTGAGATGCAACTGATCCCATAGCAATGATAATTACATTAGCATCTTCTACTTGTTCGGTTTTAAATAAACCATTTCCATATGATCTTCCAAATTTTTGAGCAAATTCATCATGAACTTGTTGGATAATATCGATAGAATTTTCAAGGGCTTTTTGCAAAGCATATCGATATTCATAATATCCCGGAGCAGTACCTTCTTCTCCTCTATTCCTAATATGAGGCGTTGTAACAGGATCAACTCCTTTTATTTGAGAAATATCTGATAGATTGATATGGTGCTTGAGTGGAGGGAGAAAAGCATCAATATCTTGTTGATCCTCTAAAGTAACAGGCATCATAGTATGGCTTAAGATGTAGCCATCATAGGCTACAACTGATGGTAAAAAAACTTGAGGGTCTTCAGCAATTTTAAAAGCTTGAATATTTGTATCATAAATTTCTTGATTACTTTCACACATAAATTGAATCCACCCCACATCTCTTATGGTTATAAAATCGGAATGATCTGTCCAAACGCTCCATGGTGCTCCAAGTGATCTAGTAGCCAAATTTATTACTATTGGTAACCTATTACCTGCTGCCCAAGGAAGCATCTCATACATTAGCTCAAGTCCATGAGCAGAGGTTGCTGTAGCTACTCTAGAGCCTGTTACAGAAGCAGCACAACATACAGCTAATGCTGAATGTTCTGATTCAACTTTTACAAATTTAGCATCTAATTTTCCTTTAGATATAAATTCCGCTATTTTTTCCACCACGGGGCTTTGTGGGGTAATTGGATATGCTGAAATCACACCAACCTTCGCTTGTCGAATTGCATGAGCGGCAGCATGATTGCCAGTTAATATTTTAGTTTTTTGTCCTAGTGTCTTAAATTTTGGCTCTGTAATAGTCAAACTGATTTTACCTCCTCCATAGTTATTGCTTTCACAGGACATTCCTCCATACATATGCCACATCCTTTACAATATTCTAAATCAATTTCTGGCGGAATTTTTCTTGAAACAACGGCTTCTGGACAATATAACCAACAATTAAAACAACTAGCTTTTCCTGATTTCACTGGAATACATTTTTCCAAATCAATTACTGGCTTTTTAGAGCTCCAAGTCCCAGTTTTTCCTGCTTCACCTTTTACTGGTTTTTGTACAGAGCCAAGTATTTTTTGATAATCCTTTTTAGTATCAGTCATAGGCATCACACATATTATTGAATTGAATTTAATATAAAAATTAATAAGTATTGAAATAAAATTCTTGCTATTAAATTCGATAAGATTTTCGGGTTAAGTTAATTAAAAAAATAATCCTTTTTCATAAATTCATATAAAGTAGAAAAACAAGCCCCAAAATAGAATTTACTTAGATTATTAGCGTTAATAAAAGATAAACATAAATAATTATAATTTAATAATTTTTTTAGAGACTTTTCTAATAGAGAATAGTTACCATATTCTTAGGTTTTTGAAATGGATTATAATAAAGAGGAGATAAGAGAAAAATTTAAATATCTTTTTGAGCATTCCTTAGATTTAATTTATGTTAATGATTTAAATGGAAATTTTCTAGATGCAAGTGAAATAACATTAATTACCCTTGGTTATGAAATGGACGAAATCTCTAACGTATCTTTTATAAATTTATTAGATAAAGAAAATCTGATAAAAGCGTATAAGGTAACGAAAGAAATAAAAAAAACGGGTAAACAATCAAAAAAAAGCGAATATAAAATTAAAACAAAGGATGGAAATTATCTCTATATTGAAACATATGGTATACCTCTAAAAAAAGATGGAATAGTCTATGCAATTTTAGGGATTGGTAAAAATGTTACAGATCGTAAAAAGGCAGAACAAAATTTGAAAAAGTCTGGAGAAATGTTTAAAGCTATATATAAAGAGGGACCAATTCCTGCTTATACTTGGCAAAAATATGAGGATGATTTTGTATTAATAGATTTTAATAAGGCTGCTACAAAAATAACAAATGGAACAGTTAATGATTTTTTAGGATATAAAGCTTCTGAAATGTATAAAGATCGAGAAGATATTTTAGTAGATTTAAAACTTTGTATGAGTGAAAAATTTCAAATTATAAGGGAAATGAAATACAGATTTCAGTTTTCGGGTGAAGAGAAATATCTTTTAGTAAATTATGGATATGTTAGTCCTGACTTGATTGTAGTGCATACAGAAGATATAACTGAAAGGAAAATAGCAGAAGAAAATTTAAAAGAATCAGAAAAAAAATATCGCAATTTAATTGCAAACTTAGATGTGGGTTTTTATCAAGTTAAATTAGATGGAGAAATGCTAAACCATAATAGTGCACACAATGTTATTTTGGGATATGATCCTTTAGAGAGTTTAATAGGGAAAAATGTTTCAGAATTTTGGCAAAATCCTGAAGATCGGGGGAAATATTTAGAAGTTATTGCTAAGGAGGGAGTAGTAAGAGGTTATATTTGCCATGCTAAAACTAAAGCAGGCAGAAAGATAACTCTAGAATTAAACTCTCACTTAATTAGAGATAAAAAGGGATGGCCTATTCAAATTGATGGAACTATTACTGATGTTACAGAAAAATTCAATTTGGAGAGAAAATTGAGAGAATCTGAAGAAAAATTCAGAAATCTTTATGAAAATACCCCCTTTTCTATAGTTTTATTAGATTCTAAAGGAGTTATTGTTGACATTAATCCAAGATTAGAAGAAGTTTTTGGATATAAAAAAGAAGAATTAGTTGGGAGAAAATTTAAAGATGTTCCAGTTCTTCATCCAGATTATTTACCAAAAATCATTGAGTTGTTCAAAAAATTTATAAAAGGAGAGATTGTTCATCGTATTGATTTACAAACTTATAGAAAGAACGATAGTCTAATCTGGGTTAATCTACAGGCTGGGCTGATTAGTATAGGAGGGGAGACCTACGTTCAAGCAATTTTTAATGATATTACACTACAAAAAGAAGCAGAGATTTTAATTAAAGAAGAGGTTAAAAAATTAAAGGAATTAGATACAATTCGAAAAAATTTAATCTCACGTGTTTCTCATGAATTGAAAACTCCTCTTGTTTCAATAAGTGGGGGTAGTGAACTTTTATTAACTTTATATAAAGATAAATTTGGAGTAGAAGAACTTGAAATAATTGAACTTATAGAAAAAGGAGGTAAACGATTAAGACATTTAGTTGATAATTTGATTGATATTACCCGTGTTGATTATAATAAACTCCAACTAACAAAAAAATCAACCAATTTAAGTAAAATTATAAAAGATTGTGTTAAAGAATTAGATTATTGGATAAAAGAAAGGAAGCTTAATTTAATTATATCTGCTCCCGAAAATCTAGAGGTAAAGGTAGACCAAATTAGAATTGAGCAGGTAATTATTAATTTATTATCAAACGCAATAAAAAATACACCCCCTGATGGAGAAATAAGAGTAAGTCTTAATAAAAATGGGAATTGGGCAGAAGTTAGAATAAGTGATACGGGTGTCGGTCTAACAATGGAGGAGATGTATATGTTATTTACTAGATTTGGTAAAATTGAACGATATGGTTCCGGTTATGAATACGTAGATATTCAAGGTACTGGTTTGGGTTTATTTATTTCAAAAGAGATTATTGATTTACATGAAGGTGAAATTAGAGCGGAATCAGCTGGAAGAAACAAAGGAAGTACGTTTATTGTAAAATTACCCATCAATTAAAAAGAATTCATAATATTTTAGCGAGGTTATATCCTTGCTCTATTAATTCAAAATTAAGTTTTCCAACTTTTTCACCCATTTTATTAAAAACTACCTCTTTTAGATTCTCTAATGTTAAATCTGGTAAAGCCCTTGATAGTAATCCTAAAATAGGAGTATTAATAACTGGATTTCCGTCTATAGTCAAATTTTTTTCCAATGCTAAATTACTAATATTAGCTACAATAATTTTTACATCTTTGCTAAAATTAAACTGATTTACAAAGAATTCTGGCTCTTTATCTGAATTAATAATAAAAGTACCTTTAGTTTTTAGCGAAGATACAACCTCATAATCTAAAACAGTTTCATCAAATACAATTAAAATATCCGGGTGTTCAATTTGGGCACGATCCCATATTTTTTCAGCTCTGGACAGCTTAGCATAAGCTTGAACTGGAGCACCTCTCCTTTCAGCACCAAATGAAGGGTACGCGTGGACATCTTTAAAATTCCCACTTAAATATGCTGCTTCCGCAAGAATCTCACATGCTGTGACTGCTCCTTGGCCACCTCTGCCTAATATAATTAGACTTATAGTTTCATCATTATTATCTGACGCATTCATTGAAATAGCCTATAAAGTTGAAATGTTGATATAAAAATAATATTATTTTATAAGAAGTTTACTGAATAATATAAAGCTTTGTTAAATTAGCATTTCTCATTAAATTCATTTTCAAAAGCAATAATATTATAAAAATATTGAAATTAATATTCTTATTAAATCTATTTTGGTCGAAATTTATAACATAAGTGAATAGATGTGATAAATAAATCTGGATACTTTAAAGGAAGGGGGAATAAAAAACTGTTTTATCAATATTGGTTACCGGATTCCAACACAGTGAAAGCTTATTTAATTGCAATTCATGGTTGGGGTACCCATTCTGATAGAATGAATATCCCCGCTGAATTTTTTATAGAAAAAGGGTATGGTATTTACGCTTTCGATTTACGAGGGCACTGGAGAAATGCTGAAATTCAAGGACATATTGATAGTATTGATCACATTCAAAAAGATATTGTATTGTTTATGGATCTTATAAAAAAAAAGGCCGGGAGTAAAAAAATATTTTTAATGGGGCATTCATTTGGTGGATTGATAAGTTTAATATACGCAATTAACCATCCTGGTTTACAGGGAGTTATAGCATCTTCTCCTCAATTAGGATTAACAATAAAGTTAACGGCTAGTAAAAAAATAGCAAAAAAAATGACAGGGGCAATCTCAAAACTTTCACCTACTAAAAATATATCAATGTTTATTGATCAGAACCAATTAACCAGTGATTTAAAGATTTTAAGACAACATATTGCTGACAAGAAAAAGTTAGAGGTAATTACAGTTAAATCAGCAGCAGAAATGGAGGATTCTATGAAGTGGACTATGGAAAACGCCACCAGCTTGATATGCCCAGTATTAATATTACAGGCGGGAAATGATAATATTGTTGATAAAAATAAGACACAAGAATTTTTTAAAAAGGTTAAAAGCCAAGATAAAACATATCGAGAATATGACGGATTCCTTCATGAACTATGGAATGAAAAAAGTCGCGCTTTAGTTTATCGAGATATGTATATATGGTTTGAAAAGCATATTCAAAAAAATTAAAGATTAATAAATAACAAAATTTCATTATTAAATACTAACTTTAATTAAATCAGATTGATAATTATGTCAATTGCTAAACAAAAGATATCAAAACTACTGATTATCTGTTTGATTGCATTAATCACAAGTAACGTTGTCGTGTTCCTATTAATGAAACCAGCTTTTGCACAACCAAGTACTAGGAGAAATATTTTAGTAATTAGTAAGGGAAATGATGATTTATTTATTCAAAGCCTTGGGATTGATCAAGAAAATTTTAATATCTCAATACAGTCTGATTCTGAACCATTAACGTCAATAGGTTCATGGATTGATGTTGTTTTACTATTCGACCCTCAGTTAAATGCATTAGAACAAGGAAATATTTCCGCTTTTGTCGAAAATGGTGGAGGAGCGATCATTTTTATGGGGCAGAATTTACACGATGATGCAACCCTTTTAGAGGAATTAGAATTGATTAATAATACGCTATTCGAAGCAGGTAGGGCAAAAAATCAAGAATCTATGCTATTTATATTAAATAACCCAAATCATCCAATTAGTAGCAATATTGACTGGAATTCTGCTCCTGATATGAAGGTTAATAATATGACTATTATCCCTCTTAATAGCTTAGATTCATCTGTAGAAAGAGTCGTGGATGTCTATCCTATTTCAAAGAATTTGGAGATTGAAGCAAATAGGGAAGCAATTATAATTGAAAGAACAAAGGGGAGCGGAAATGTTATTTTGTTTTCAGGTTGGATAGAAAAAAATGCTAATCTTGATTTTAAAGTGTGGCCTTATTTCAATTACCTTTTGTATGCGTTAACTTTTGAGAGTTTAAATCTATCTTTTCAAACTTACCCCTCGTGGCCTTATTCACCAGTTCCTCACTCTTTTGAACAAATTATAATTGGAATAATTATTATTATCCTTGCGATTTTAGCAATTGCTTTATTTATTGTTGTTAAAAGGAAATCAAGAGGCACCATCGATCAAAAGGTGATTGAAACATTAAAACTAAGAGCAGAAGAGGAAGAAAGGAAAAAAGCGGAAGAAATTGAGGCTTTAGAAAAAAGATTAGAGGAACATGTAGATTTAAAAGATGATTGGGAAGCTATAGGGGTTCATCGCCAATTAGGCGGATTTCTTTTCACCTTGTTCATAGGGTTGATTCTCGTTTTACCACAATTACTAATCTCGAATTTTATTATGCCCCAAATCATACAACCATACCCACAAGCTGCTGGTTGGTATAATTATGCCTACAACTTCTTTCAAATAATATGGATCTTGTTTGATTTCGGAACTAGTTTTGCTTTAGCTAAATTTTTTGCCCAATATCGAGTAAAAAATCCAGAAAAATCAATACATTACATTCAAATTTATGTGTGGTGGCAAATAATTACAGGTATTATTCAAATTTCATTAATAGCATTCATGGGATCATTTATTTTTCCTTATACTAATCTTGCTCATATGAGTTGGATTTTTATAATATATTCATTCGTTCAATATCCTGGCGTATTCTTAGTATTTATGTATTCTTTTCAAGGGATGCAACGTTCAGATTTCTATCTTATACTATATATTTTCTGGGAAATTATATTTTTATTGGTTGGACAAGTGGTGTTTTGCTACCTTGGGCGAATGTGGGGTGCTGCTAATCCTATTTTCGGTGAGGCTTTAGGAGCAGGTATAGGATATGCGATTGCAAGATGTTTTGATTATTGGATGACGTTCTTTATTTCAATTTTAATTTTTAAAAAACAAGGCTTTTCACCTAAAACCTGTTTTAGAATTGATTTTTCTAGAGAGGAAGTTAAAGAATCATTAAAGTACGGATCAAGATTAGGTGTTGGAGAAGGTTTTGTGCAAATAGGATGGTTTATACAAGTAATCATTACATCCATATTTGTAGCAAATTATTCCAATAATTTAGGGTGGTTTAATTTAACATGGACATTAGGTCAAATTGTAATGATTGTTAGCCTATATTCGAACACTCTTCTAGGCGCATATAGTGAATCAAGTTCTCATAATAAGCATACATTAACGAAACTATATATCTATCAAGCTTTTAGGTGGGGGAACTATTTTGCATTTTTCTTAATATCCGTTCTTTTTGCCACAGGAGCGAAGTTTTTGGTAGGAGCGGCAGGTGAGGAGTATGGTGCTCCTGCTGTTAAATTTTTAGTTCCCTTATTACTTTTTCATGCTGTTGGTATCTATTCTTGGCTAGTTGATTCTGTATTTCAAGGCACGGGACATACTGGTTATTTGATGGTGGTATGGATCATTGAACAGACTAGTAGAGCATTACTAATGTTTATTTTAGTTTACTTTTTAAGGGATATGGTCTATGTAATTATAGCTTATATTCCTGCGGTACTTCTTAAAGATGTTATTGGTTGGTTAATTGTCCGGAAAAAAATCATTAAATATAAAATCTATCCCTTTAAAACATTTATAACTCCAGCAATCTCAGCAATTATAAATTTTATTGTCTTATATTTTACAACTGAACTAATTTGGGCACTTCCTTTGGGAGATAAAATCCTCAATACAGCAATCTTATTCTTATTAGGGATTTTTGTGTTCATATTTTTCTATGCATTTTTAGACGGGTTCTTAGGTGGTTATGATGATAATACATTACAAGAATTTAATAGAGCAGCATTAATGGTTACCACTCCAGTTCTTGGTTTCTTTCCAAAAGCATTAAGTAAAGTCGCCAAATTCGGTAGTAAGATAAGTCCACTTCACAATAAATTTAGGATTGATATCTATGAGGAAGCCATGAAAGAAGCGTATGATTTAACTTTAGAAAAGAAAATATTACA
>JAEOSD010000044.1 GCA_016840545.1 Promethearchaeota archaeon | reverse complement strand
AGATACCGTAGGGAAGAAAGAAGGCATAGAGTAAATTTATTGAAAGAATTTATACAACAGTTTCCAAATGTCTATTTTTAAAAAAAATTGAATCTTTTTAAAAATTTAATTTTGCTCTTAACCGTTCTAATTCAAATTGGCAATTTAAACATAGGTTTAGTGATTTTTGGTCAATTGCATCAACATTTTTGGAGAAGCTCATAACACATAATCTATTTAAACAATGTCCAGCTCCTAAAATAACATGTCCAATTTCATGAATCGCTTCTTTAATCAATCTTTGATTGGTTTTATCCTTTTGTTGAGAATGGGGATTCAATTTTAAATTGTAAGAAGATACAATAGCACAATTTTGACGTAGATGTGCTTCACCATATAGAAATATCAAATTTTTTCTATTGCTTGAGTATATGGGTAAATCCGTTATCCCAAGACCTATATTAAAATTGTTTTTAATTTTAAAGTCAGAAATAATTTTATAAAAATAATTTGAAGGATATACAAAAACATCTTTATATAATCCTTTAACCTTAATTCTTTCAAGATTATTTATAGAGAAGGAATAATCATTTTTTATTTCATAGCTCATAACCCCAAAGAAAAAACGTTCAAAAACGTTATTAAATACTGTATTTAATTTTTCAAACAAATTACTATGATTATTACTAAAAAAAATAATTCCTAAATGACACGGAAATATAAAATTATGATAAATTTTTCTAATTTCAATATTCAAAAAATCTAAGTAAGATTTATTTAATTTTTTTTCAAAATTTTGGTATTTTGACATTATTTTTAATTATTTACATCGAGTTTCTTTATAATATTTTTCATAAATAACAGATATTTAAATTATTAATTATATTATTACCTTAAATAATTAATTCATAAAGAAAATGCTATAATAATATGTCAGAAAATTTTGAAAATTCACAGATTGACCATCAAAATCAACCAAATAACCAAAGAGACACAGAGGAAACAGAATCAGAAAAAAAAGTAATTGAAAAGGATTTTGTACCACATTTTTTACCTACATATAGAATTAGCTCTAAATTTTATGCTTTACCAATTATATTTGTTGTAATTATTGCTGGGATTTTATCATATCTTACATATATAGAAGCTGGAGTTCAATTCGACGGGGGTTATTTATCTGAAGAGGAGTTTGGTGCTTTAGGCGGAATATTAAACGGAGTTATTTTTACTATTATGGCTGCTGCTTCAGCATTTCTGATAATCTACTTGGTGAAAAAACGAGGGATTGATGTTTTAAAGTATATTTTTGGTTTAAGCTTTGGTTTTTTAAGCTTTTTCTTATCATTGTTTTTTAGTTCCATTATTGTATATTTATTTTTTTTACAATTTCCTGAATCTCCATCATTAGTTTATACTTATAATGCATTTATAAATATTCTTTTACCTATATATGTTGGAATTTTTACCCTCTTTTTACTTTATGGATATTTTACATCGAAATCAATATTTACTAAGAATATTATCGTTTTATACATGGGTTTATTGGTTGGAGCATCTATGGGAGTGCTAATGCCACTTTGGACTACATTAGCAATTTTAATTGGAATTTCTATATGGGATATATTTGCTGTACTCTATAAAAAAGGGCCAATAAAAGAAATGATAGACATCGCTTCCCAAGGGGATACCAATAACGATATGAATAAGAAAGATATCCAGGAAAAGATTGAAAGTGGTGAAGCTGTATATGACACTTCTAAATTAGAAATTGGAATTGGGGATTTAGCTTTTTATAGCATGCTTACTTCAAGTGCACTTATTCAAGCAAATAGCGTAATAGTAATGATTTTAACGGCAATTGCAATTATAATTGGAACAGGCATAACAATCATGGGGCTAAAACGAAATAAAATATTACCTGGACTCCCCATTTCAATATTTTTAGGAATAGGTACAATGCTAATATCATGGTATATAATATCAATAATTTAAATTGATTAAAACACTCCCTTAATAAAAATATTTTTTTTCATTATTTATCTCTATTTTATATCAATTTTTTAAAGGTGAATATTAGAATGGTCAATATTGATTGGATCAAAGAATTTGCAGTTATAGGAGCTGGAACCATGGGGCGCGAAATTGCTCAAGTTGCACTTATGGCTGGTTTTGAAAAAGTCGTTTTATATAGTAGATCACAGCAAACACTTGATAAAGCTTTAAAGTTTATTGAAAATGGTTTACAAAAAATGGAATTGAAAGGTAAGCTAAATGAAGATGCTGCGACAAATTTGTTGAAGAAAAATCTCTTCTTAGTAAGGGACGTAGAAAAAGCTGTTGAGAATGCTGATATTGTGATTGAATCTGTACCAGAAATCATGGATCTCAAGCAAGAAATTTTCAATAAATTAGGGAAATACGCTCCTAAGCATGCTATTTTAGCAACAAATACATCTACAATGAGTATTAAAAAAATAGCTGAAGCTTCTAATCGACCTGATAAAGTTATAGGAATGCACTTTTTCACTCCTGTGCCGGTCCTTAGGTTAATAGAAGTTATTAGAGGAGAAAAAACTTCACAAGAAACATTTGAGACTGCAGTAGAAATAGGTAAAAATCTACCTGCCCTGAAAGGAAAAAGATACATTGCCAAAATAGAAAAAGAAAGCCCTGGATTTATTGTTAACCGTCTAACAATTGCCTCAAGTCTCTTATTAAATTGGCTATTAGATGTGGCAACTGAAAAAGGAATTCCCTATGAAAAGATTGATAATGATTTTGGAACCCCACCAGAATTCGGTCCATTTGCTAAATGGGATTACTTTGGTCTTGACGTAGTATGTGATAGTATGAATTATTTTGCCAAGGAACTTTCACCTGAATTCGCACCAGGAAAAACTCTTACTAAATTACTCAAAGAAGGAAACTTAGGAAAAAAAACAGGAAAAGGTATCTATGATTGGAGTGAAGGAAAACCAAATATTAAAACTATAGAAAAAGTAGAATTACCTAATCTCGAATATTACTACGCTATTCAATTAAATGAAGGTTGTAGACTTCTAGAAGAAGGCATTGTTTCCAATTATAAAACTATTGACGATACAATGCTCGCAGGAATGGACCTTCCAGGACCATTTGGATCTGGGAAAAAAAATTATGTGAAGTGGACCAAAATGCTAGAAGAATTATCAGAAAAAACAGGATTAATATATATTAGACCGTGTGAGTTAATGAAATCTGGAGAATTTGTTAAGATGAGAAAATAATATTGATATGAAAAATAATTAATTTATAATAAATAACCAGGATAGTATGTCAGAAAAAGAATCAACACCTAAAACTGGCTTAGATAAAGTCATAGAATTTTTTAATAAGGATTTAGAAATTAATCACCCTATTGCGATTTCTGAAGTGGTTGAAAGGACGAATTTTTCTTGGAGTTTTATTAAAAAAACATTGAAAAGCATGGTTGGTAATTATGAAGGGCTCCATTTTGAAAAAAGTGGTGGAACTTGGTTAATTTGGAAGGACAGAGATCATATTATAAAGAAATTAAACGATACCTGTTCCCGTTTTCTTAAAGAAGAAGAAAAAAATGAAGAAGAAGAGTGTTAAATCTATCAAATTAATTTTTAACAAGATAGTATTTTTCTAGCAATTCTGTAAGGTACTGACTTTTTGTTTTTATGATTTCTGAACTAAAACTATGAAAAATCCTCACATTTTCTCCATTCTCTAATTCATCCCCAAAACGAGAAATAAAAATATCTGCAAAATATTCAAGCTCATCTCTCGCTTCTTCATTTTTAACAGCCATAGGAGATATGCCAACAAATTGACAGTCTTCTTTATTTAAAAATGTGATTCGTAGATTTTTGCCTTCAATTTGGTCTAACTCATCATTAAAAGCTAAAGTATAAAAACCATTAATTGCTTCAAGGAAACCCGTAAACAACGATTCATCCTTTATTAAATCTGAATTTTTAGAAAAAATACATTTACCGCCTTCCTTTAACACAAAAAATTCTTTTAAGTATTCAACCAAGGTTTTTTTCACCAGTCTTCTGATTCTAATAGATATGAGAGATAATTGCTTTCGAATCCTTTTCCCAAATAATCTTTCTTGGTTTTAATTATCTCTGAGTTGAACCTCTGAAAAATGCGAACATCATTTTCATTATCTTTGTTTAAGATTTCTGGAAACAGTTCAATAAATCTATTAGTAAAAAATTGTAGTTCTTCTATTGCATCATTACAACTAACATTCATTGAAGAAATGCCAACAAATTGACATCCTAACTTTGTCAAAAAAGAAATTCTGAGTACAATTCCCTCAATTTGCCGTAAGTCATCTTTAAGAGAGATGTTATAGAAAGAATTGATGGCCTCAAGAAATCCACCAAATAATATCTCATCATTAATTAACTCGGAGGAATTACAGTATAAGACTTTGCCCCCTTCTTTTAAAACTATGAATTCTCTTAAATATTCCAACGCTTATCCTCCAATCAATAATTTTTTAACTTTTCTGAAAAGATGATCGCTGGATATTAAAATAAGATTATAATTATTTAAATTAAGATAATATTACAGTGTTACCTCCCATTTTAAGTTTTAAAGTTTTTTTAATTTATATAGATAAAAATTCTTAATGATTAGTATGAGTTCAAGATTAACACAATTAAAACACAATTAAAACATCATTAAATCTTTAAGTTTTGACAATTTAAAAAATCCTTTCACTTGAAAACCATAACCAATCAGAATTGGAATTACTAAGAACCATAGATGATAAATTAAAGATCCCTTTCTCAATTTACTGCATCCATCGATAGAATCATTTGAAACTTCCCTCGGAAATAGATTAGCATTTTCTTCAAAAAAACTTCTTAATTCCTCCCAAGCTTTTGCCTCACTCACTGAGCCAGCAAATAAAATCATAATGCTACAAATCAGAATGATTAAAATATACCATGGATTGAAAAAAAGCGGGTTTCTCAAGGCAAATATAAATGCCGTTATACTTCCAGTAGTAAATAATAGCCCTATAACTCTTAAAACCGCAGAATATTTATATTTGGTATAAAACTCCAATAAATTTTTGTTATTTAATATTAGATCTATATTTTTTATATTCTTCAATAATTTACCTATTAAAACTAAAATTCCTATAATAAGGAAAGGAAATGGAAAAGATAGTATCATAAGAATGGCAAGAGTATGAATACTTTTCCCAAATTTTTGGAAATTTCTTGTTAAATTAATATCTGACATTTATAATCATAAGGTTTTTCTATAATTTCAAAAGTTTTTCTATCTTAAAAAAGAAAAAGGAGTCCATTTTTTATTGTTTTAATAGTTAAGAAATTATCTTTAAAGCTATACCTTTTGAAAAATATATAAAGTAAAAGTTTGAAAGGATAAGTTAATTATTACATTAGAGGATGATTAATTTAAGAAAGTTACCTAAACAACTAATTCAGTTTGGAAAGCGTGAATATAGGGAAAAAAAGCCATCAAGGGTGACAATTCTTAGAGTTAGAGATAAAACCGTCTTTAAACGAGGATTTATGCCTTCATTAATCGTTAAACAGCATGAGCTCATTCAATATGTTATTATTTCGGAATATGATGATATGCTACGTCTTTACTTATTTACTCCTACTGCCATACTATTAAGGGCAGAAAACATAGAAAAAAATTCAAAACTACTCAAAAATCTCACTAAATCAAGCAGGATTTTATATACAATTCCTTAAATAGGTTTATCTAGAAAAAATATTTATGGCTCATCTAAGGAAAAGTTAAAAGATTTTCTTAAAATCTTCTTTATCTCGCACTTTCATCAATTCTCGCAATAAATCTATAAGTTTTCTTTATTATGGCATAGAAATTGAAGAGTGTGAAATTTCATTTAATTTCACACTAAATTTATTAGCAATCAAAAATTTTAAGAAAATAACCTATAAAAAATGCATTTTTGTGAATTTATGTTATGAAAATTGAAAAATCTAGTCAAGATCTTGAAAATGAAGTAATCTACGCTGGTCTGTGTATTCACTGCGGAAGCTGTAACGCTTTTTGTCCCCATATGGACTTTAATAGTGAAACTGGAGAAGCTTTTGTAGTTGATGAATGTGCTGAAACTTTAGGACTATGTTATAATGCTTGTCCAAGAAGCTTTTTACCAGTATCAGAAATCGAAGAAAAATTATTCGGTCAAACTAGAGTTGATTTAGCAGTAGGAGTCTATAAAGATATTATCCAAGTAAAATCGAAAACAAAAGAAGATATTTTATATAATTTAGTTTTAGCAGCTTTTGAATCTGGTGTTGTAAAACATTTTGTACTTAGTGAACCAAAAAGTAAAAAGCCACCAGTTGCATTCCCTGTTGTTGTTGATAATGCTAAGGATGCTAAACAATATATACCCAAAGCCACCATGGATAACGCAGGTCCCCTTATTACAGGTATTGGAAAGGCTTACTTAGATAAAAAAAGAGATATAGGCATAATAGCTAATCCATGTCATCTTCAAGGTTTAGGAAAGATATTAGTATCAGATTTTAACACTGGGGCAGAACGCACATCATTAAAAATTGCTTATGCTTGCTCTTCTGGAGGTATGACAGGTTGTAAATATTGTACTGATTTTTCTGGCGAATTTTCTGATATTTCATATAGCCCGTGGGGTGCTCCTAAAGGTTCAGGAGAGGCTTTTTTAATTATAAGGACTGATATAGGACAAAAGGTTGTTGACCATGCAATAAAAAAGAAATATCTAGAAATAACAAATAAACAACCAGATTTAAGCGAAATGAAAAAATTTCTTAATAATAAACGCAAGAAAAACTTTAAAACTCTTATGGGTAGAGATTTAATTACAGCAAAATATTTGGAATTAAATATTGATGAATTTAAAGATTTGCTAGAATAGATTTAAACTTTTTGCATATTAATTTTTATTTTTTTTATTGTTTTTCAAAAAAAAACTTTAAGTTCTATAATTTTTCAAGTATTGATCGACTTAGCATCTCAAAAATCAACCCATTATGATATCCTGTTTTTGAAGAGGTTTCAAAGAAATATGGAATATTATATTTTTCTTGAAATTCTTTTGCTTGTTCTTTAGAAACTGACCTTTTTAAATCTGCTAAATCATTTTTGCATCCCACAAGTATAAAAATTGGATTACCCGCATTCATTTTTATAATCTCGTACCAATCAGATAAATTCTGGAAGCTGGTATACCTTGTAATATCGTAACATAACAGACATCCTTTGGCTCCACGTGAGTAATTCGGTAGAAAAAATCTGAAACGCTTTTCACCAGCAAAGTCCCATATTTGCAATTTAACTTGGCTTTCTTCCATTTTGGAAGAAAAAGTGCTCAGATCAGTCCCTATTGTGACTTTCATTGGAATATATTGTCCTGTAATTAATCTCTGTATCATAGTGCTCTTTCCAACGCCTCCATCACCGACTATTACCACTTTAAAGAGGTATTTTCGACTTTGGTTGGTTATTTGGCTCATATTTCAAGTTATAAATAAAGCTATTTTAAAATAATATAAATAGCAGAAATTTATAATTTGTTACTTTTTGATTTTAATAAATTTTTATTCTATTGATAGTATTTTTGAAAAGTGATTGTTCAAATTTTTAATATTTTCTAAAATTTGTCTTTTCAGGCTATCAGGCAAATCCGCTATTGCTGCATTCAAATTTTCAAGTGAAAAATTGTTTACATCTTTATAGATAATAAATAGAAAGAGACTTGTTAATAGTGGAGAAATTGCAATAATAAAGAGCGAAATCAGAGTAATTTGTAATGGTTCTGAAGATTCTATTCCCGTACCTGGCAATAGGAAAGGTATTCCAGCTATTTTATCATACTGAATCGCTAAAGCAAACAAGATATTCAACACATTTGCTACTAAAAATATTATCAAATTTACTATAGAGATTCGCTTAAACTTTTCAAATTTCAAAAAGTTGATTAATCTATTGATTTCTCCTTCCGACTTGCTTTTTCCATATTCAAAATCGATATTTTTTAATATAATTCCAAATCTGCTATATTTCCAAATATCAATCATTATCCAATAATATCCGAAAGAATAAACAAAGAAAAATAGAACGTTAAAATAAATAGCATAATTATCTATCAATTGCGGATGGTATAAGGATTCAGCACCTATCCAAAATAAAAGGATTAATTGAAGTAAAGCGCAAAACTCAAGCCTGTTAGCATGTCGTTTTTCAACACCAATAGGATTATAGATTAGTGGGTTAGTTTCAGAATTTATTCTCCATTTATTTGTACTTATAATTCTAAAAATTAGTGAATAAGCAGAAGAAATAATTGGAAATAAAAATAGAACGATGTTGTCCCAAGTTTGGGCGAGAGTAAATAGAAATAATATCGTAAAAAGAATAATATCTCTTAATAATATTTCATTGAATATTTCTCTTAAAAGTAAATATGATTTTTCAGAATTATCTTTAGTCATTTTTTAAGTATAATATTGTTAATAATTAAACTTTTATACTCCTTGTTAATATAAACTATAAATTATAGAATTATTAAAGTATGCCCAACTTTACGGTGTCGAATATAAACTATAACGCTTTTTTTCCTTATGAACAATTTAGACAAGATCAGGAAGCTGTAATAAAACAACTTGAAAAAGCTTCAAAAGAAAGAAAAATCGCTTTGCTCTCAGCTCCAAATGGCACTGGAAAAACAATTATGGCCCTAAGTGCATTATTACCTTTAACCTATGAAAAAAATTTGAAAATTATTTACATGTGCCGAACGCATGCACAGAATACACGAATAATTAAAGAGCTGACCAAAATTTCAAAGTTGTTAGATAATAGTAAATTAAATTTTAAAATCAATGGACTTTCTATTAGAGGGCGCAACGAAATGTGCTTAAATAAAACTTTATTGCAGCTTAGATTGAATCCAAGAGAGGCAATGTCAGTTTGTAGAGATTTAAGGAAAAACAGAAATTGTGCTCATTATAATAATTTAATTAAGAAAAAAGACCAATATAGCAATCCAAAATTAATTGCTCCTGAATTACTTAATAAACCCGTAGATGCTGAAGAACTTATAGATTTTTGTAAAAAAAACACATTCTGTCCTTATTATTTAAGTAAATTTCTCTTAAATGAGATGAATTTAGTCATATGTAATTACCAATGGCTCTTTAATCCGTATATCAGGTTTAACTTCTTGAAATTTGTAGGTAAAGAACTTCAAGAATGCATTTTAGTTATAGATGAATGTCATAATTTAATAGATGTAGCCACAGAAATTAATTCTGAACGAATATCTTCTTATCTATTAAGATTATGTTTGAGAGATTTAGAATTATATAGCTCTCCAATCTCATTACAAAATTTTGTTAACTTGCTTTTAAATCATATAGAAAAAAAGTCGAAAACTCTCGATGTTGATGAAAAAGAAATTGATCCCGCATTATTTCTAAAAGATATTAATAAAAGCCTTGGATTGTCAAGTTTGAAACAATTAGAAAATCTTATTAATGATTTACTTGATTTTGGAACCTCTTTACACGAGGATAGGATTGCTAACGGTGAATTTTCAAGAAATAATATTGGATCTTTAGCAGAATTTTGGTTGAAGTGGTTTAATACTTATTTACTGCCTAATTATTTTTTCTGCTATTCAATAAAGCAAATTAAAGGACGTAGATCAGCTTTAATAGAGATTGTTGCCTTAGATCCTCGAGATATCACTATACCTCTTTTAAAAGATTGTTTTACTTGCCTTAACCTTTCAGGAACTGTTAATCCCTATATTTATAATAATTTAATAGGCTTCAAAGAAAGTGGTAAAACATATAAGGCTATTATTGCTAATTCACCTTTTAGAAAAGATAATATAAATGCTCTAATAATCGATGGTATTGATACCCGCAGAAAAAACAGAACATCACAAATGTATAGAAAAATGATTACAAAAATAGATGAAATCCTATATTGCACTCCAGCAAACATAGGAATTTTTTGCGCGTCATATAAGGTTTTAAAAGGATTAATCTCCAATAATATTGAATCAATCGCTAGAAAGAATAATAAAAGATTATTTATAGAAGAACCCGGTTTATCTGCTTCAGAAAACTCAATATTAATAAAAAATTTTAAGTTAATGGCAGAAAATAATAGTAATGGAGCTATTTTACTTGGAGTTTGTGGAGGAAGAAACTCGGAAGGGGAAGATTATCCTGGAAATTTTATGAATTCGGTAGTAATCGCTGGATTTCCTTATCACTTACCTACTCCAAGAGTTGATGCAAAAATAAAATACTATGATCAAGTATTTAATAAGCAGGGCTGGAATTTCGCTTATCTATATCCAGCTATCCAACGAGCAAATCAAGCTTCTGGACGGCCAATTAGAAAAATTAAAGATAAGGGAGCAATTATTTTCATGGATACTCGATTTAGAGATAAATATAAGTGGATTTCTGATTGGATTAGAAGTGAACTTAAAATTATACCTGATAAAGAAGGTGAAATAACTAAAAGCTTATATTCATTTTGGAACTAATAATTCCAAATTTTCTTTATTCTTAAATTTAAGAAAAATAATTAACGCGGAAATAGCTGGAAAAATTATCATGAACCACATTGCAAAATAATAATCAGAATTAATTGATGATAAAAAGCTAAACAAAAGACCACCTATAAAACTTCCTAAAAAGAAACTTGAGTTTGCATATCCAACATATTTTCCTTTATTTTTTGGAGTTGTTCTTTGGGCAATATATATCTGTGTAGCATTCCAAAACATAGCATATGAAAAAGAAGCTAAAATCTGGTAAAATAGAAATCCATTAAAATCAAATGAAATAATATAACCAAACAAAGTGAGAGCACCTAAAAGATATCCAATAATCATTATAACCTTTTGGTTTTTATCTTTAATTAATTTTCCAATTAAAATCATAAGAAAAAATTGAAGTAATGGATTGAAACCTATTAAAAATCCAATTTCATTAGCATTAATTAAAAGATTCCCCAATAACACTGCTAATATTCCCATAACAGGTCTTATTCCAAAATTTCGGAAGAATAATGCATAATAAATAGATTTTGATATTGATTTACATGTTTGTTGACCAATATCATTATTTTCATTCTGATTGCTTTTACTTTTTATTTCATAATGTTCTAATATCTCATTTCTATCTTCTTTAATAAAAATCAATGGAAATATATTAATAATCGAAAAAATCAAAAGAAAGAAGATAATATTTAAAATTCCAAAAATCCCAATAAAAATTCCTCCCAATTGTGCTCCAAGAAACCATCCTAAAACTATCATTGCATTATAATAGGTGATTAATTTAGGATTATTTTCTACAACCTCTTGATACAATATAAATATTATTCCAAAACAAGAGTTAAAGAAACCATACAAAAATAGCAAAAAAATTATCCAGATTAATTCTTTGGTAAATAGTAATAATAAAAGTGTTAAAGACGTGCCAAATGTTCCTATGATAAAAAAAATCGATCGATTTTGTATCAAATCAGACCTTTTGCCTAATAGAGAGGGAAAAATAGTAGCTGTTAACGGAAATATTGAAGAGACTAATGGAATAATAAATTCCTTATTTCCTAAATCCCGTAAATAGGGGGGAATATAAGTAAATATTGCCATTCCAATAGCATTGAAAAAAAAAGTGGAAATTAGAATAGAAATGACCGTTCTCTTTGATAAAATCAAAACTTTTTCGCCCTTTAAGAGATAGAGTGTAATTTTTGAATTTCAGAATACAAATCTATTAATTTTTTAGAAACAATCTTCCAAGTGAAATGATTTTTCACTCTTTTTAAACAGTTTTCTTTGATTATGCAATAATAATTCGGATCTAATAATACTCTCGATTTTATGATTTCATCAGGAATTTGATTTGCAATCTTCAAGGTTTCAGTATCGTAAATAGTATGAATTTCAGTTTCTTTAACTTTTTCACTAACTTCGGCAGCTTTAAAAAGAGAAATTAATGCGTTAGCAAATTGAGAGGGATTATCTTTTTCTATTAAAATACCTGTACCTATCTCTGGATATATTCTCATATCAACTATAGTTTCTTTTAATCCTCCAACTTTGGTGGCAATTATTGGGATTTTAGAGGCCATAGCTTCTAAAGCCATTATTCCAAAAGGTTCCCAACGGGATAAAGCGCAAAAAACATCTGCCGCTATGTGTGTAAGATAAAAAATATCAGCCGCTACGCCAAAAATTATTCTAATATTATTTGGGTACTCCCTAACATATTCAGCATAAAGTTTAATTTCATTGAGACTGTAATCTGTTGGTATAATTAAAAATAAAAATTTTGCATTTGGAACTACTTCAATTACCCTTGGTATTCCCTTAAAAATAGTTTCAAATCCTTTTTGTGGGGATATCCTCCCAGTAGTAATAGCTAAAGGGCCAGCTTCCGAAAATGCCTTAACATTTCTATCTCTAATAAAAATTTTACCATTTGATATTTCATTTATAGTTTCTAATACTTTTTGAGAATTTATTAAGGGGCTTTGAGTTAAATTTTCAATTTTGTATTCAAGCAAGTATTTTTTAAAATCATTTGTTTCAATTTGTGTATCATGAGAAATATGTAATTTCTCATAAATCTCTGTTCCTAGTATTTCTAAGGTTTTAGAATATATTTCTTCATAGTTCCAATCACAACCATCCCACACAAAATCAGCTTTAAATTCAATTAAATTTTGACCGCAATTGGGAATTATATCTGATATTAAATAAGATTCACTTACAGTTGTAACCATATCACATATTATAGCACCAATCTTTTCTACAGTAGGTATTTTTTCTATATCATTATTCAAGGCAAATATTTCTGCAAACGTTAGCTGTTTGAATCCAGTAGGTAATCGAATTTTTATAGGTGTATTATCAATACCACATGCTTTATAAAATTCAAACTCAAATCGAGGCCATGTTAATAAATGAATAGTAATTATTGAAGCAATATCTAACCCATTTTTAGCTAACACTTGTTTCATACTAATAAAGGCTAGAACTACATGATAATCATGCAAATGAATTATATTGGGTAAATCTTCTCTCTTTAAATCAGTGAGATATTCAATAAAACATTTAATTCCAAGGTTAAAAAGATGAATTTTCCCCTTTATTGTATCGGGATTATATATTGACTTATCATCTAAGAATTTATTTGTGAATGAATTTCCTCCTGAAAGAAGTATAACATTCACACTATCCATCTTAAATTTGAAAAATGAAATGGAATAACTAGTTTCTGGTTCCATAACTCCAAAATCAGAAGGATTTATTAGTCCAACACAAGTAAAAGGTAACTTTTCAAATTCTAAACTTTGCTTCAATCTCTCTAATTGTCCATGTGAAGGCAAAAATACGGTGATATCATATAAATTTCTTAAATGTTTTGCTTGATTGGCAGGTACTTCTCCTAGTCCTCCAACTTTGGCAATACCAGCATATTCAAATGAAAAAATCCATAATTTCTCTCTCTGATTAATCAAAGTGAAATCTTTCTTTCAATTGCTACTAAAATCTTAAAAATTTATTCTTATTAAAAGTTAATTATAAAGTTTTATTATCAAATTCCATTTTAATATAAATTGAAAATAAAGATTGCTTTAAAATATACAATCAAAATTTTTTTAAAATCTTACTCATTTTAATTTTAAAATTTGAATAAATAGGGGTATGATATTGTGTGCGATATTTATGTAAGTTTATCTGAATCATCCAAAGATAAAAGTGTAATTTTTGGTAAAAATAGTGATAGAAATCTCTCAGAAGTACAATTAATAACTTATAAAGCTAGAATGAAGTATTCAGAAGGAGTGAATGTAAAATGCACTCACCTTTCGATACCTCAAGTTTCAGAAACTGCTGCTGTTATTTTAAGCCAACCTTATTATATGTTTGGGGCTGAGATGGGCGCAAATGAATATGGAGTGACTATTGGAAACGAAGCAATTATGACTAAAGAACCTTTAAATGATGAAGGTTTATTAGGCATGGATATTTTAAGATTAGGTCTTGAACGTGGAAAATCAGCTAAGGAAGCCTTAAATATAATTATCAATCTCTTAGAAGTGTATGGACAAGGAGGTGAACATAGTCTAATAGGACATAATTATCATAACTCGTTTATAATAGCAGATCCTCAAGAAGCTTTTTTACTGGAAACTGCAGGTGAATGGTGGATAGTTGAAATTGTAAAAGATTTTCGGTCCATTTCCAATGATGTTTCAATTAGGGGTAGAGGAGATATAAGAAGAAAAGGAATAATTGATCATGCTATAGAAAAAGATTATTGTAAAGACGATGATGATTTTGATTTTGCAAATACATTCTCAAGTCCTCAAAAATTGCCAAGTAATATTGACTGTTCTATGCGACAATTAAATGAAAATAAAAAACAAATAACTCCTGCTCTAATGATGAATTTGCTAAGAGAACATGAAGGAAATATTTGTAGACATAAAAGAAAAGATATAACAGCAGGTTCACAAGTGTCTCATCTTAGAAAAGGCAAATTAAAATCAATTCATTGGTTTACAGGGAGTCTGCTAACATGTTTAAGTATATTTAAACCCTATACTTTTCCAATTAAAAGTCAAAAGGTATTAGAAGCTAAATCTTACCCCATAATTAATCCAGATTGGTTTTGGATGAAACATGCTGATTTTTTAAAACGTTTTATAAGAAACCCTACAAAAGAAAACGTTGAGAGAGATTTGTATATTAAAAAATTAAGATTAATAGAAAATGACTTGATTATAAAAGTTGACAATATATTAAATCAAGAGGATAAACTTTCAGAAAATGAATTTGTTGAGAAAATTTCTCAAATTAACAACCAAGCTTGGAAAAAATCTTTAGGGATGATCAATTAGTTGTGTGACACTTTAGTAGCCTTAGGGAACTCAACTATAGATGGAAGTGTAATTTTTGGAAAGAATAGTGATAGACCTAATAATGAAGCTCAATTAATCACATATACACCAAGGAAGCGGTATTCTAAAGGTGAGGAGGTAAAATGTACATATATCTCTATACCACAAGTAACTGAAACAAATGCGTTGCTTATGAGTCAACCGTTTTGGCTATGGGGCGCAGAGATGGCAAGCAATGAATATAATGTGGTTATTGGAAATGAAGCAGTTCATTCTTATGAACCTTGTAGGCGTATGGGATTATTAGGTATGGATTTACTCCGCTTAGGTCTTGAGAGGGGTAAAACCGCAAAAGAGGCTTTATATATAATAACTGAATTACTTGAAAAATATCATCAAGGTGGAGGGTGTGCTTATGATGATTCTAGTTGGATGTATCACAATTCATTTCTTATTGCCGATTCAAATGAAAGTTATGTTTTAGAAACTGCTGATGATTGGTGGATCGCAGAAGAGGTGAAAAATGTAAGATCTATTTCAAATTGGCTTTCAATCAGAGGAAAAGGAGATGTGAGGAGAAAAGGCATAATTCAACATGCTGTAGAAAAAGGTTATTGTAAAGATGATGATGACTTTGATTTTGCAGCAACGTTTACTGGATCTTCTATATTAAATACGCCTTCACAATTTTCTAGAGGAGGAAAATCAACAATTTTATTACAAAAGAATAAAGGAAACATTAATCCTGCTATGATGATGGAATTTTTGAGAGAACATGAAGCAGGAATATGCATGCATGGTAGTTTTGAATCAACTGGTTCACAAGTATCCCAAATACAAAAAAATAATAATACGATTCACTGGTTTACAGGAACAAATCTTCCTTGTTTAAGTATTTATAAGCCATACACATTTCCAATTAAAGATCAAGAGCATTTAAACCCCGGTCCTTATTCCAAAATAAATCCAGATTGGATTTGGGCCAGATATTCCTCTTTTCTTAGAGATTATTTAAAATTTTTAAGCCGATCTGAAAAAAATAACTTTATAAATTCTATTAAAACTATAGAAAATAATGTTTTGAGAGAAGTAAGAGAACTTCAAAACGAAGAGTATATTAAAAATCATACCAAATTTATAAATCAAATAATAGCTTTAAATCAAGAAACCTGGAATAAAATTAAAGAATTAATAAAATATTAATTTAGGATTTTCTAATAGTATTTAATAAATTCTTCATTTCTTTCACAACATAATATCCACATAAGGGACTAAAGCTGGGTACTGGTTCATAGCCTCCTTCTTGAATATACTCTTTTACTGGAAATAAATATCCAATCCAATCCTGGGAATTTTGAAAAATGAAAGTACTATCTTTTGTAGGTGACCCTTTAATTAAATTTTTTCCAATATCCTCAAATAATTCACCTGGTATTGTCATTATACCAAATTCAATTGATTTTGCCTCTGATGTGGCTTTTAACTTAATAAATTGGACCAAAGATTCACAAAATAACTTTAATTTCCGACGTCTTAATAAAAATATTGGGAAATTTGCATTTTGTATCTTCGCTTTACTAAATTTTAATATAAAATATTTTTTAATTGAAAAATAGAGCTTATTAACAAACCAAATTTTTGTGAAATATTTATAATCTTTCATAGGAACTAAAAATTCGCGTTTAAAGACTTGAAATTTAATATCATCAAAAAATTCCGATTCGGGAATACTTTTTGCTAATTCTAATGCCTCTTCCGCTATAGAGTTTCCAATCCTTATTGTATCATTATAATCTCCTAACTGATCATAAATTTGACTTTTATCTTGAGATAATTTTTCAAAATCAATTCCGCATGTAGTTATTGGATTTAAATCGCCAGAAGGGCCATTAAAATATATAGTGGATATTGTATGATTAGACAATTTATTTATTCTGTATATAATCCTACCTGGATAATCTGCTGATAATTTATTGTTTTTAAAGGAAAGTGTTGTAGGATGACAAGCATAATTAATAAGAATCCCATTTAATTGGTTTGTTTGTAAACTTTTAAACACCAAAATTATTAAATTTGGTTGAACCTTTCTTTCTGGATGCCTTCGATTGATAACAATGTTAGAATTAAATTTTTTACTTTTTAATGCTATTTTACAAGATTCCAGATTATTAAATAAATTTTTAACCATATTACCTATTTTATAAGAAAGCCAAATGATAAATTTATCATTTCTATTCATTCCAAACATAATCCCTTTAATAACATTGAAGAATGCTCCAGGCCAATAAAACTCTCCTGTAAGGTCTAAAGAAGAGTGAGTATGAGTAGCGTGGATGATGATATTATGCAATTTTAATAAAGGAAATGCAGTTTTGATTTTATATTTAAAATAATTCCCTATAGAAAGTGGGATTTTAAGAGTATCAAGAGAAATTAATAAAAGATATTCTTTATTTAATGAATTATTTCCTATTAATACACCATAAGCATGAATATCATCTAACTTTCCACAGCAAGAGTCTTTCCGAGTATAACCTGCCATTGATTTTCCAATGAACTCTTTCGGAGTAATATTAACTCTACTAAAAGCTACTTTCACTAGATTATATTAAAAATTCGATGTAGAAAAACATTTCTTTTTTATGACTAAATAAAACAAGACTATAGATACGTAAATTTTTTATTTTTTTAAAAATTCTTCTTATTAATTTCACAATATTAGGTTATTCTTTTGACTTCAAATAAATTGGAAATTTTAGGAATGGAAGGAACAATCTCTAATTACAAAAGAGGACGCCATACAGTACACCCTAAACACTGTATAATAGTTTTTCCAAATATTCAAACTAAGAAAGAAGCAAATAAGTTAATTGGAAGAACTGTTGTTTGGATCACTTCAACTGGTAAAGAATTAAAGGGTAAAATTGCCCGCTCTCATGGAAATAATGGAGCTGTAAGAGCCCATTTCAAAAAAGCTGGTGTACCTGGACAAGCTCTTGGGACAAAAGTAAAAATACTAAAATAAACCCAAGTCGTCTCTCTAAAATGATGTAAAGATAAGTTTTTACCTCCCTATGTTTTTGTCTTATTTTCGATTTTTATTTTTTACAGATAATATTTGAATATTATAAGTATATCATACCTATTTTAGTAGTATTTTTAATCTACTATTTATGATAAAGCGATTTAATAATCAAATTTTTCAGAATTAGGTTAGATCGAATCATAAAAATGTCAGACCAACACATACAAATTTGTCGTTTCTGTCAAAGGAATATTAAGTTAGCTTATTACTGTGAAGATTGTGGCACTAGTTGTTGTTCTGATTGCCTACATGAAGAAAAATATGATTTTTATGTATGTCAAGACTGCAACTCAAAAAATATAGAGATTTTAGATTCAGGAAAAAAGAAAGTCTGTAAAAATTGTGGAAAGGAAAACGTAAAACTAGTAAACCAACAATTAAAATCTTGTCCTAAATGTCATTCTCATCAAATTATCAACATTTATGAGAAAAAAGAACAATTAGAAAAAAAATTCTTGGATCTTATTAAAAATGCTCGTACATTTATAGATCCTCTACGAGATGCCCTTAATAATTTGTATACATTAAGGCAAAAAATAGAAAAAGCGAGAGATCCTCCAATTAGATGTCATCATTATCCAAATATGGAATCTGATTTATTGTCTTTGTTTAAATTATTTGGTTATGCTAAAGAAAATTTATTAGAAAAAATTAGTATCCTTTTTCATCATTTTTCTCTTAATAAAGAGTATTTTTTTAATATTTATACTCAGCCAAATTCAAATGTAAAGATTATTGAGGGAATTTTTGAAAATTTAAATACAAATTATCACTCTATCAATGATTTTATTAATAATAATATAATTACTATAACTAACAGTGTTGAACCCATCCAAAAGAATCTCTACTTTATTGATAAAATCAATTCTCTTTTTAATTCATATAGGAAATATCTTAATCTAGCAGATAAAGAG
>JAEOSD010000043.1 GCA_016840545.1 Promethearchaeota archaeon | reverse complement strand
AAATATTTAATCAATGTTTCATACTATATATAGAACAAAAAGAAAAAAAACAAAGTTTTATTAAAACTTAAAATTGAGAAAACATATAGTTTTTAACTAAAAAAATCTAATCTATCTAGTTTTTTTTGTATTTTTTTCATAATTTTAGGAATTGCTTTTAAAAAATCTTCATTGCTAACGGTTTCTGAATCCCTTCTAATTGCGAACATACCTGCTTCAGTACAAATTGATTTAATATCTGCTCCTGTAGCATCTGAAGTTAGCCTAACCAACTCTTTAAAATTAACATTTCCCCCAATATTTAAAAATCTTGTATGAATTCTAAAAATTTCTCCCCTTGATTCTTCATTAGGAATTGGCAATTCTATTATCCTATCAAATCTTCCAGGTCTTAATAATGCTCGATCCAAAATATCTATCCGGTTAGTTGCACCAATAAATTTAACATTTCCTCTCTCATTAAAACCATCCAGCTCACTTAAAAGTTGCATCAGTGTTCTCTGAACCTCTCGATCTCCAGAAGTAGCATCTTCCATTCTTTCAGCTGCTATAGCATCTAATTCATCAATAAATAATATTGTTGGAGCTTTTTTTCTTGCTAAACTAAAAATTTCTCTAACATAACGAGCGCCTTCTCCAATAAACTTTTGTACCAATTCAGATGCAATTACTCTAATGAATGTTGCTTTAGTTTCATGAGCAACAGCCTTTGCTAACAATGTCTTTCCTGTGCCAGGAGGACCATGAAGCAGTACTCCTTTTGGAGGATCTATGCCTATTTTCTTAAATAATTCCGGTTTTATTAAAGGCAATTCGACAGTTTCTCTTAATTCTTCTATTTGTTCATCCAATCCTCCAATATCATTATAAGAAATGTCTGGGATAGAATCAACTAATTCCATCCCCCTAATAATTGGTTCTAAATTCATTGGCAATATTTCCATAACAGAATAGGTATTTTGATTTAATGCCACATTCAATCCAGGTCTTAGCTGATTCTTTCTTACACTTTTACTAGTATTTACTATAAAGCTAGAACCTGTAGAAATATTTATAATTACTCTCTCTTTTTTCTCATCCAAGATATCTGTTAAGATACCAGTAATTAAAGGAGCCTCTCTTAAATGGCTCATCTCATTTCTTAATGTATGTAAATCATGTTCCAATTTCAAGCATTCTGTTTTTAATGAACGTCTTTCATTTTCAAGATCTTTTATCCTGTTCTCTAAATGACTAATATAATTGGTAAGATATTCTTCATCTTTCATATTTTTCCTTCTTCTTTCGTCTCTACCCGTTGATTGCATGAGAAAATAAGAATAAATTATTATACTGTTTGTTTCTATAAGAATTATTGTAACTATTTATTCTTTTTTTTATTATTCTCTAAGCTTAAAATTAAAAAAATTTAATAATATTACCAAATATGTAAATGATTATTAATACACTTTTCTATAATTATTAGTAAAGGATAATAAAAAGATTAATATGTCCAAGGTTGTATTAAAAAAAAAATTGATAAATAATAATATTTTTTTAGTAATTCCAAGTTGGGGAAAATTACTTGGATATCCAACTTTAGGGCGTTATGCTAATCATGCTGTGCTAAATATTTCTCAAGATTTAGTGATCTTTTTTGGTGGTATTGAACGTGCCGTTAAAACCTTTAGGGGTACAATTTATTATCTTTTTGGATTAGGATATTACTATACGAAGTTTGAAGTTCAAACTGGAAGATATATTACTGATAATAGACCTCTAACGGGGTTATTACTATCTGATTTTGTGTATGATCGATTAGCAAAATCAAAAAATATTACTCTCCAAAATGATCGAGATGTAGTTGTTGGAGAGGATATATTTAAAATACCAATTGATTTATCATTTAAGTCAGAAAACAAAAAAACATTTATTCAAGGAACTTTAATGAGAAATTTATTTATACCGTATAAGGATATAATCTTGGAATTTATGGATAGCATTCGCGATCCCAATAAGTATAAATTTGATAAGACAGGGCATATGATTTTAAGTGCTCATTGGGATTTCTTCAATAAGATCCTTATTTCTGATGATATGCAACCTGAAATAAAATTAAAATATTTAGAATCAGTAGCAGGTTTGAATGGAGTTTCGTTACGCGTATATAAGTTTCTAATCGAGCACTTTGCAGATTCAGAACTTCTTGAGATTAGAGAAACTATTAGAAAGTTAAACGAAATTTACTCCACGATCGAATTTGATCCAATATATTTATATTCATTAATAGATCAAGCAAATATTTGGTTAAAAATAAAAATGCCAAACTTAATTACACATCAAGTAAAAGAAACTCCTAAAAAAACGCTAAAGGAATCAATTTTAGTTTCTGCAGAGGAAAATCTAGCTTCTTTTGTAGAGTGGCCTGATCAATTTCGAAGAAGAACAAAAAAAGAATTGGAAGACTCTTTTCTTATAGGAAGGGAGCGGTTATACCATCCTAAAAAGGAAGAAAAAACCATTATGAAAGAAGAACCAAAAAGAGAGATATTTGAGCCCAGATTTATAGAGCGTCCAACTGTAGAGATTAAAAACCTTCCAGAAATACCTACCAGCAATATAATTGAAATTCTATCAGTATTGAAAGATATAATAAAACAAGATTACGATTTACGTTCGATAGGTAAAGCTTTTGAAATTGCACGTAATTATATTAAAAGCATGGTTTTACATCTTAATTACTTATGGGATCTGAGTAAATATGCAAACATTTATCAACGTGCTAAACCAAATCTAGGATTAAGTTATAAAGAAAAACTTGAATTATTAGAAAAAGTTGATACTTGGATAGATCTGAGTAAATAAAATTATAATTAAAGAAAAAAGTGATATTTATAGTAAATTTTAAAACTGTGGCAAATAACTTACAAAAACACTATAAAGATGCTGAATCAGTAGCCATATTTAGTAATAATGGAAAATTGTTATATTCAACAAAAAATTGGAGTATTAAAAGTGATATAAGAAGTTTATTATCCAGTTGGGCTAGTGGTTCTGCGCAATCTGTTACTATAAACTCCATCCGTTATTCGATTGTCCAGATGGAGCCAGAGCGTTTTATAGCAACCAATCGTCATAAAAAGGGTCATCTTATTGGAGCTACTACCCCTGATGGTGAAAATTATATGATTGCTCATATTAAAGCTAAAGCAAAAGGATGGTTTCATTTAGCATATCCCGCTGTTGCGAGAGCTGCTGCTATGTTAACAAAGGGCTCAAAATCTGAATTTATTAAAACGGATATAGATTTTTCCAAAGAAACTAAAACAAAAACAATTAGTGAAACTTCTTCAGAACAATATGATACACATGCTTATCCATCAACAATTCCTTCTATTGACCCTACGTTAAAAGCAGAAGTAGAAATGTTTTTAGAATGGGTAAAAAATCCAGATGGATTAGGTGGTTTTATTTCTTATTACTTACAAACAAATGATTCTTACTATCTTTCCAAACTTGCTGAAATTTATCAAGAACTATATCGAATTTTCTACCTCTAAAAATAAAATTACTGATTTTGCTCAAAAATTATCTAACTTTATCCAATAACTCAAAACTAATCTTTATTTCTTAATAGAAAAAAGAGATAAAAGAAAAAATACTTACTGATTTCTTCTAATATTTATTCTGTGTGAGCGGAAATAATTAAATCTGCAAATAATTTCATATCACTTAATAAAGAATTCAATTTATCTTGAGAATCTCTATCTAATTCCTCTGATTTCATTACTAATACTGAAATAATATATTTAAATATATAAAGTTCAATCTCCTTGCCCTCATCATTTTTCCCCTGAAAAATGGATGAATCAGACATAAAAATGTTTTCTCGTACAGTATTACACGCATTTATGAAATCTCTTAAATCTCCCCTTAATGCCAAACCACTACTTACACCTTGAACATTATGAACAATGACATTTCCTGAAACATCTGATATTATTATTTTTGCCTTAATTTCTTCGAGTTGACTTTCTGCTTTTTCCACATGAGCTTTTAAATCTGCGTATGAGGATATCAATAGATCTCTAAATGTCTTTGCTAATTCATCCTGTAAATAGATACTTGTTAATCTGTAATCAAAATCATAATCTTTAAACAGATTTAAGAAGATTTCCTTTGCTTTGTTAACGTTTGTATCAAGAAGTTCCTTCTGATAATCCTCAGTATCATATTTATGAAGAAAAACGAATATCTTAGGCTTTTCATTGTTTTTACGATAAATATCTAATAATCCTTTAAAATAATCCTTTGCTTGCTCGAAATTTTTTGGATCATGAAGATCTACAATAGGAATGAGAATATCTGTTCCTCGAAATACCTCAGGTTTTTCCATGTATTCCTTCCTGTATTGTTCTTGGCCACCAAAATCAAAAATTCCAACTTGAAGCCCTAAAAATGGATGCCTTCTAGTTTCATACAGAATTGTTGGACTCAAACTTTTTGTATCTTCAGGACTTTTTTCAGCAAAGGCAACTGAATAAATACTTGTCTTTCCACAACCCGAAAGACCAACTAATGACACCTTAATTTTTTTTTCACCTTTAGTCTAAATTTCTTTTTTTAAAATAATTAATTATCTCATTTATTTTTTTATTTAAACTTATTTTTATTTTTCTTCTTTTGGTGTTAGTTTGAAGGTTCTTGAGAATATCTTTCCGAAACCCTCTGTTGAAGCCTCAACTAACACATTTTCATATACTAGTTGATCGTCCTTTTCTTCAAGAGGATACCCAATTTCAATAGTTTCATATGGAAATAATTCTTTAATGTTTGTTACCCATGGTCGTTTTTCAAAAAATTCTTCCACAATAGCTATTCTTATTTTTACATCTTCTAGAACATAACCAGCTGTATTAGTAATTGAAATATTTAAGATTTTATCTTGTTCAATTAAAGCTTTTGAAACGCTAAAGAATTTTTTAGCTCCAAATGTAGTTTTAATTTCCGCTTGGTCTATTTCTGGTTTTGTTTCAATTCTCGGTTCTTCTTCAAGTGTGTCTTTTACTATGAAGACTTTGCGTTTTTGGATGTTATATTGAGAGACTTTTTTAAGTTTAGCTAAAAATAGAACAGAATTGAGGTTTATTGAATTAAAAGGTTCAATTTTTAAGTAGCCTTTTTTTGCAGCGTCCTCAATTATTTCAGTTCCTAAGCCAGTTCTAGCAAATACCGTATTCTTATTTGGACCGCTTCCAACAGAACCAACTGAGATGTCAGCATTCTCAGCAGTTAAATCTGTACAAAAATTGCAACTAGATGACTTAAATTTATCTAATTGTTTTATTGTATAAGATTTTACTGGTTCTCCTTGAGGATCATAATATATGTGAAACTTACCTTTATTAATATCCATTTTTTGAACTTTAGAAAGATTAATGCCATCTTTCTTAAAAAAGGGATAGAGTGCTTCTGGAGCAAATGAATCCATACAAAAAAGCCCTATCTTAAGGATATGAGCTCTCATGAAATACTTTAACATTCCCGCAGGAGAATTCGTCATTTTATCAACTGCATCAATATTACAAGGAGTACCAATGAATGCAATAGATCTATAATCTTGTCGAATTGCATCCATTAGTGCTTCAACGGTTTGTGAGTGAGAATAAATAGATCCAGAAGCTTTTATCGCATCATCTTTACTTGTAACTATTTGGGCAACAGGGTGCCATGGGTTTTTTGGATCTTTCATGGTAACAACTGCAGCATCTATTAAGTGCTCATCAAAAAGATAAACTAATAATGAAGTCACAGTTCCTCCATCTTGACCCCCTATTACCTCAGGTATATTTGTATTAGCAGTATATCCGGTTTTAAATTCTCCCATCAGTTGAATTGGATCTGTAATCGTACGAGGACATTGATTATAACAAATTCCACAACCAGTACATTTTCCAATTAATTTTGGTTGACTTGTAACATAATCCCATTCAAGGACTGGACATACAGCTGCACAGGTTCCACATTCAGTACAAATTCCCGCTCGTACAATCTCTTTCATTAGCATACCATATGAATCTTGCTTGCCTTCAAGCTTCTTTTGAATATAATCAAAAGAATATTCATATTGGGTTGCTGTTTCATTATTCTTTGATTGCTCTTTTGTCATTATTAAGAAACCAATTAAACTCCAGAAATAACCTTAGTTGTTTGACTTAAAACTTATGTAATGAAATGGATTAAATCCTTTAAAATTTATTAATAAGTTTAAGAGATATATGAAATGCTCCACTTAATTTTAAAAATTTCTACTTTTATAATTTTTAAGTATATCTATTGAAAAAGATTAAAAGCTTTTAAAAGGGTAAAAAAGAAATATAAGGGGCCAAATTCCCATTAAAAAAAGGTTATACGAAAAAGGTATTACATTTGCCACAATAATCCCCGCTAATGTCAGGCCTTTTAACTTTTTGTCTAAAATCCATACTCCTGATTTCTCAAATTTGTATAATAAAAGAATATATTCAATATAGACAGTAGAACCTCCTGCTATAAAAATACAAAAGATTAATGATATGAAACTAGTCAAAATTGAATAGATAAAAACACAGCCAATAAGTAAAAGCGGATAGGTAATCAGTTTAATAAAAGGGATATAAGTAAATACTTTGAATTTTAAATGATAGTGCTTGAGAAAAATTAGAAGAATAATAAATTCAAGTATAGTTGCGGAGAAGTAGGTCACTGCTACATTGATTATTATATTTATTAGAACTATATCCCTATTAAAATTATTAATAATAAGTAAATCGGGATAGGTTATAGTCCAAATAATCCATATATAAAAATATATTAATAATCCATATATAAAAACCACAGAGATCAGAAGTCCCATATTTTTGGTTTTCATCAACCTTTAGGAAACAAAGGATTCTTAAATATTTTTTTCATAAAGGAAAAGAATTTTTATGCCGATTTTTCTAAATCAAGTTTTTCTTCAATCCTTTTGATTGCATTGGAGGCATGAATTCTTACAACTCTATGAAAATCGTTCAATCGTTTCAATAATGCATCTAAAGCTTTTTTTCCCCCATAAATCTCTAAAAATTTAATTAAACTTAACTTGACCTTAAAATCTTCATTTTCATTAATTTTTAAATGATCAATTAAGATTGCAAGATTCTTGTTTAATTTTCTTTTCAAATCTTTCTCGTCTTCTTTTAATTTGTACCAATTTCTATGAAAAATATTATAAATAGCATCAACACTTATCTTTTTAATTAGCCAATAAGAATCTTTATCGGTTAGAAGATTAATTAGTTGATCTAATGCTTTAAGATGACCAATTTTCCCAAGGGCAATTATCGCATTTTTCTTAACATCTACGTTCCTTTCGTGTAATAAGTTAATTAATGGGTTCACAAAATCTTCCTTTCCTAATTCACCGAAAATAAAAGCAACACTTTCTTTAAGGGTATCATTATCTTTTTCTAAATAGGTATATAAGTTATCATAATTAGCTTCATTATTAATTAAATATATGTTTTTGATTGCATCTAAAATAAGGAGTTTCATATCTAGATCAGTATATTCAAAGCTCATATCTTCTATATCTAAAACACCTAAAAGATCTGGAATCGCTGAAATATCTCCAATTTCGCCTAAAGCTTTAATTGATGCAATACTGACTTCGCTGTAGATGTTATCTAAATTGGTAACTAGTAAATCCACAGCATCAGTTAATCTTAATTTTCCGGTTAATTTAATCGCATTTTTTTTAACAATAAAATCATCAATAAGTATTAATTTAATGATCTCATTCTTAATCTCACTTTTTATCAATCTTACTATGGCCAATATTGCGTCCATTAATTCTGAATCTTCTTCTTTCAAAATTTGGGTTATTTCATTTAGTAGAATATGTTTATTTGCCAATAAATCAGAAAGAACTTCAGGATACTTTACTTTTAAATAGCTAGCATCTTTAAAAGACACATCAATCATTGATAATTCAATGCCAATTAATTTTATAAGCTCTGATTTGTGTTCATCAGAGAATTGTTCCCTTTTCAGCGATTCTACTAAAGCATTAATTAAGTCTTCGGGATTAAGAGTTAATAATTTATGTCTAACGTAATCTCTAATAGATGTAAAGGGACTCCCTAATTCTTTAATAAATAACTTTACTTCATTACCCTGAAATTGTATTTTCTTTATTGCTTTTAATACTGAGAGCCTTATTTCAAGATTATCAGTATTTTCTTCTAAAACCCACGTCAACGGTTTTAAAGCCTTATCATATTCAAGTTTTCCTAAAGCTTTGGCAGCTTCACATTTAATTTCGATACTATCTCCAGAAATTAATATGTTTTCCAGAGTAGCAAAGCATTCTTTCTTTAATGAGGGTGCCTCTTTGCTTACCAACCCTAAATACTTTACTGCACCCCTTCTTTGGCTCTCATTTTTTTCAGTTTCAATGATCTTTGTTAATAACTTTATAGAATTGACAATCCCAAACTCCTCTCTACGTTGAAATATTTCTTCTGGTGGTGTGTTTTGTTCTAACATTACAGATTTGAGTTAAATTCTGAAAGTCAAATTTTTATTTAATTATTATGATTTTAGATCGTTCGCCTATAAAAATATTTTCGAATTCAATAAAATTTTAAAAAATATTATGAATTTCAATAAAAAATTCAAAGTTTGATCAAATCTGAAAATTCTTCTCTTACTTAGATTTTTAAGATAAATTGAAACTCAATCCCTCTAATTAATTAACTTTTTATATATTTGTAATTTAGATTATTAAAAATGGATATGGGTTTATTATGTCATTAAGAGAATCAATAAATAAAATAAGAGCAACTATATTTGATAAAGTAATAAATTATAGAATCGTTAAAATCTGTGGAATTGCTGTTATTATCCTATACCTCTCTTTTCTCATTGCTGGAGTAATTGTTGCATCGATCTTCGGTCCAAGTGGATATTCCATTATTGATAACTGGATTAGTGATCTCGGGGGAAGTCCTTATACACCCGCTCCTTATTTATATGACATAGCGTGCATAATTGCTGGATCATTAACTATTCCTATTACATATTATATGGAAAATCTCCTTTTACCAATACCGCAAAAGAATATGACTAAATTTACAAGGTTAAGAATCAGATTAACAAGTAGTGGTTTTATCTTTGGACTCATTGGAGGATTGGGATATATAGGGGTGGGTATATTTAGCGAAGACAGAAGTGATATTCTCTTTGGCGCAGAACTTCATGGTATAATGTCAGAGTTAGCATTTGTAGGTTTTGTGCTTTCCGCCTTTTTTATGGGATGGTATATATTACTTTATAAAACGAAAATACCAAAGCTACTCGGATTATATGGAGTTATTGGACCATTTGCAACTATTATTATCTTTTTAATAGAAAGTAATCCTCTATGGGAATGGATTCTACTGTTTTCAATCCTTGCTTGGATTATTCCGTTATCGTTAATCGTTTTCATAAAAAAATTGGAACCAGAGAGATAATATATTTCTTTTTTTTTTTAACTTTCACAATATTTTATAGACGTTAAATAAATTTTCCAAAAAAGTACTCCATTGCTAGGTCTCTTGCTCTCTTTAAATGTTTATTAACTGTAGCTTCCTTTATCTCAAAGTGGGAGGCAATTTCTTCAGCCTTAATTTCTTTTGGAGATTTAAAGAATCCCTTTTTTGCAGCATAACTGGCAATTTCTCTTTGCCGTTTTGTAAATTTTGGGAGTGGCATAATTGATCTCCAGATTGATTCATCAAATTTACTAATTTTATCAAGATCAGTCATCCCAATAATTCTAAAATCTTCTGTAAATGAGGATAAAATCTCAAATAAATTTTTTATATAATCTTCATGAGAAATGACGGTAATTAGAACCACTTCACTTGATACATGAATAGGAAAGAGAAATGCCCATGGGCCCAAATCTACGATAGGGAAAAAGCCAGCTGATCTACTCTGATCCATAATACAAATTATTTCATTTCCAGATTGTTCCAAAACTTGTAAACTTTCAGCCTTAAAGCTTTCTATAATAAATTCCTTTATATCAACCTCTATTTTTTGTTTGAATCTAATTTTCTGTAAAGCAAAGAAGTGGTTTTGATCGTATTGAAAGGCATTTAAAATTTCTACAAATTCAACTTTATCAAACAAATTTTCAAATCCAATTTGCTTGAGAAAATTACCAGGTATTTGTAATCTTACTATTTTCATCTCTTATCAGAACTCTTATTTTAATCATTACTAAATTAATCAATATAATCATGATTCTTATAAGTTGCGATCACTACCATTTAACTCTTTAGTCACCATCTATTCTATTATAGTAGGGGTTTTGTATTGGTTTCGAACTTTAAGTAAAATTAATAAGAAAAAGGAGGACTTTTATTTGAAAATATTAGTAACTGGAGCCTTTGGAAATGTTGGTTTGAGTACAATAAACGAATTATTGAAAAGAAATCATCAAGTAAGAGTTTTCGAAATATGTAATAAAAAAAATAGAAAAATTGCTAAAAAATACAAAAGTAACCTTGAGATTATTTGGGGAGATCTCAGAAACTATAATGATGTAAAAAGAGCTGTAGATGGACAAGATATAGTTATTCACTTAGCCGCCATCATTCCTCCATTAGCAGATACCAATCCAGAATTGGCTGAAGAAGTCAATATTGGAGGAACATTGAATATAATAAATGCTATGAAAAAGCAAAGAAATAAACCAAAATTAATTTTTACATCATCAATAGCCGTATATGGAGATCGTCGAGAAAATCCTTTGATTAAGGTTGGTGATCCGTTAAAACCAAGCAGAGGAGATTATTATGCACTTACAAAAATTGAAGCAGAAAAATTAATCCAAGAATCGGGAGTAACTTTTTCAATCTTTCGATTAACTTATATCACTTCGATCAACAAATTAAAAATGGATCCTTTGATGTTTCATATGCCTTTAGATACTTGCATTGAGATTTGTGATACAAAAGATGTCGGGTATGCATTGGTAAATGCAATCGAATGTGATGAGGTATGGGGCAAGGCTTTTCTTATTGCTGGAGGAGAACAATGTAGAACTACGTATAAAGAGTACCTTAACAATATGATGGAAATTTTTGGGTTAGGTAGTAGTTTTTTACCTGAAAACGCTTTTGAACAAAAGGATTTTCATTGTGGTTTTATGGATACTAAGAGGTCTCAGCAACTCTTAGCTTACCAAAGACACACTCTTAATGATTACTATAGTGAGGTAAGGAAAAAAATTGGATCCAAGAGATACTTTATGCCTTTAGCAAAGTGGGTAATTCGCTTAAACCTCTTGAAACATTCATATACTTACCGTAGATTTAAGTTCTTTAAAAAGAAAGCAGGTGCTTTTACAGTTTCGGAAAATAAATTAATAAGAAAGATAATTTCGAATAATTTCAAAAAAATTGATACACTTGAAGATAAAGTTCGAAACTTAGAAAATCTTATTGAAGAACTACAAGGAAAAATTATCCTTGAGAGATAATTAATCTATAAAAGTGAGAGCATCAAATTATATTCATTAGAGAGCAGTTAACTAAAAGGAAAAGAAATTTAGAGGTATTTTTATTTTTAAATTTAGGGTGGTGGGAGGTAGCTCACGAATAGATTATAAAAGATTACAGTAGTAAAAGCAACGAGTCTTAATATACCTGCTATCATTAGATTCTTATTATTATTTTTAATGCCATGGATCATTAGCAACACAAAACCATTCAATTCAATAATAATAAAAATAATTCTAGTAAAATTAGTTATTACAATGGTTGGTGGATATCCCGTGAAGATGTATATGATACCGCCTAATAAACCGTTTAGAATTAGTAAAGAAAATCCGAAAGATACCATCCAGAGAATCCCAGCAATTTTTAGAAACTTATTATATCTTTCTTGGTTAGCTTTGCCGAAAAGGAAAAAAAAGAGTCCATACGTTATAAAAAATGGTAAGGTTCCAATCAATGCAAGAAATATCATATAACTAATTACAATTATTTTCTCTATTTCGGTTAGAGTTGAATATGCGATCGATGGAAGTATTAATAGCAAGATGCTAAAAATAATGTTTATAATCGCAGCACTCTTTAAAAGACTCGTCTTTTTAATCTCTTCACGTAAAACCTTACTGGAAATCAAAATAAAAACATTTAAAATTACAGTAAAAATGGTTGTAATTATGGACGGGATTGTAAAATGAATAAGCGCATAATACGAGAGATATTGGTAATAATTGAAGATAATAGTCAAGAACATCACATTATTTTTATTAACAATTAATTTTTAGGTTTCAAGTGAAACCCTATTGATTCTGTATTATTATACATTCATGTCGAATAAGAATATAAATTTTACTTTTTAAAATACAGTGATTTTTGAATCCTTATTTTATTAAATCCAATCATTTTTTAGTATTAGATTATTAAATTCCTCAATTAAATATTGAGGTAAATTTTTCGAGATGGGATAAAATTACCTATTTTAGTAATTAAATTATCAGAATTTTATTATACTGGAAAATAACAAATTATTTAAGTATAAATAACATAAAAGTTAAAAAAGAATGAAAAAAAAGCCAATTCTCGATGATTTTCAATATCGGAAATTGATCATAATTAAGAAACAAAAACTATAGGAAAAGAACTATACAAAATTGTCAAATTAGAGGTGGATGTGTAAAAAAAGATGGAAGAATCTGATATGCATCGGATTGGATACTATGCTTGTCAATGAGGTATTAATATTCGTGGCAAAGTTGATTGCAATAAGCTAGTAGAATTTGCTAAAAAACTCGATGGAGTAATTGTCTCGAAACAGCACAGCTTCCTATGAACAGAAAGCGGTCAAAACGAGATTATTGAAGACATCAAAGAGAAAAAATTAAATCGTATAGTGGCTTCTGCTTGAACTCCCCGTACTCACGAACCGATTTATAGAGGTTCAATCGCTAAAACCGATTTAAACCCATATTATTTTCAAATGGTTAATGTTCGAGAGCATTGTTCTTGGTGTACAGAAAATAATGAAGAAGCATTAGACAAAGCTAAAATCTTAGTAAAAAGTGGGATTGAGCGAGTAAAACAACTTGAAATTGTGCCAATTAAAACCGTTCCTGTTGAAAAAGCTACGCTGGTAGTGGGTGGAGGAATAGCAGGAATGAATGCTGCTTTAGATCTTGCTAATCAAGGTATTAAGGTTTATCTTGTAGATAGTAAAACAACTATTGGAGGTAGAATGGCACAATTAGACCGGACCTTTCCCACTGATGACTGTGCTATATGAATCTGTGGACCAAAAATGCTAGATGTCAATCGAAATGAAAATATAGAGATTCTAAGTTTTAGTGAAGTAAAAGAGGTTTCTGGATATGTTGGTAATTATGATATAACAGTTGAAATGAAACCAAGATACATCAATGAAGATTGCAATGGATGTGGAGCTTGTGCTGAAGTTTGTCCCGTTTATACTTCTAACTATTTTGATGAAAATTTGGGCGCTCGTAAGGCCATAGATATTGCATTCGGTCAAGCAGTACCGTTTTTATATGACGTACACAGGGATTCATGCGTTGAATGTTTTAGCTGTATAGAAGCTTGTGAATTAGATGCTATAGATTTCAGTCAAGTACCTAAAGAGGTAAAATTTAAAGTTGGCACAATAATCATAGCAACTGGGTGGGATATTTATGAACCTTTTGGTGAATATGGTTATGGTGAGTTCGAAAATGTAATAACTCAAGCCCAATTAGAAAGAATATTAGCACCAAATGGACCTTTAGAGGGACATGTAAGGCGCCTATCAGACAATAAAAAACTAAAAGAAATCGTATTTATCCAATGTGTCGGTAGTAGAGACTCAGAACGACCATATTGTAGCGGTGTTTGTTGTATGTTAGCATTAAAGAATGGAAAATTACTTAAAGAAGAATTTCCAGACGCAAATATTACTATATGCTATATTGATATAAGAACAAATGAAAAGGGTTTCGAAGAATATTATCAGCGAGCTAAAGATTCAGATATTAAGATGATTCGGGGTAAAGTTGGTGAAATTATAGAAGACCCTGAGAGCAAAGACATTAAAATTAGAGTTTACTCGTCTTTAACTGATGAAATCATTAAAATAGATGCTGATCTAGTAGTGTTATCTACCGCAGCATTACCTTCTGAAGGAACACAACGAATTGTAAAAGTCTTAAATTTGGATGCTGACAAAAATGGATTTCTAACTGAATCCCATTTTGGCTTAATGCCGCAAGAAACTAAAACAAAAGGTATCTTTATTGCGGGTTTTGCTCAAGGCCCTAAAGATATTGCCTATTCCGTATCTCAGGCAAGAGCCGCAGCGAGTAAAGTTGCTGAATTAACAGCACCAGGACAAATAGATATTGAGCTTATTACTGCTGAAGTGGATAATGATTTTTGTATCTCATGCAGAAGATGTGAAAAAGAATGCCCTAAGATGGCTATTAAAATAGTTGATGAGGAAGGTGCTGTTGTTGATGAAATAAATTGTGATGGATGCGGCATATGTGCAACCTGTTGTCCAACACAAGCTATTGATATTCGATATTATCGTGATTATCAATTATATGCCGAGATAGATGGACTTTTAGAAGGAGGTTAAACAAAAAATGGAAGATTATAACTATAAAATTATTATGTTTGCTTGTTTAAAGTGAGGCTATAGTGCCGCTGATTTGGCTGGAGTTTCTCGGTTTAAGTATACACCATCAGTAAAGATCATTAAAGTTAAGTGTACTGGAAGAGTTGATGTGAAACATATTTTATATATTATCAAATCTGGAGCTGATGGTGTTATGGTTGTTGGATGAAGGCCTGATGAATGTCAATTTAAAAATGGTAATTATACAGCCCAAAGACATGTAGATTTGGTAAATAGAATTTTAGAATCTCGAGGTTTTGGAAGTCAAAGAATTAACATGTACTGGTTAAGTGGAGCAGAATCTGAGAAATTAGTTAAAAGCGTTGAAGACGCTCTTGAAAAAATAAAGCGAGCTGGACCAAATCCGATTAATACCATGGATATGAAATCTATTAAAAAAAGAAGAATAACTACCCCCGTAGAATGAATCTTAAAATAAAATTTTAGTTTTAAGGTGACTTACCTCGCAAAGGGGGGGTTTTTAAAATATTAAATAATGAATTTGAATTTTTTGGTTAAGAATAGAAATGGAATGAAATATGGTTCAAATAGTAAATAATAAATTGTTCAGTGGAATTTCTCCTAAGGAATTATTAGAAGCAACATATAAAGCTTCTGAAAATTTTCAAGTTAGAGCATTTTTTGAAGCAAAAGAAGAAATATTAAAAACGGGGAAATATTCTGAGCAGGAATTCTATGAAATTATAGATACTATGATAGATGCAGAAACTGAACGCAAATTAGTCTTGGATCAACTAAGAGGTAAAAAGCCATTATTTTTAGAAGAAATTGCTAGAAATATTAAAGCTTTTCCAGCTGATAATGTAATCCGAGACGTCATTTATTTAAAGGAGCAAGGATACGTTGAAGAACAAGTCGAAATTAAAACAAAAATGGTAATGAAAAAAATAAAGGGGGAAGAAAAAGAAGTCGAAGAAAAGGAATATTTCTATAGATATCACGTTAAAGACGTGCCGCATGATTTTATTGAACATTATTTTAAACCAGTTTCAATAGTATTCGATTCAGGAGTATGTTGTTATTGTGGGTGGTGTTCTTCTGTATGCCCAGTTAATGCCATAGAAGTAACAGCAGATAATCTTGAAATCGATGATAATATTTGTATGAAATGTGGTTTATGTTTTACAGTATGTCCTCGCTCCTTTTCTATTGATCAAGCATATCAAAGTATCAAAAAACTAGATAAATCACTGACTTACTCCGAAAAAATAGGGGGTTATATTAATGCTTATACTGGAACAACAACTAAAGATGAAATTAAGAAAGTGCGTCAAGATGGAGGTATTGTAACATCTTTATTAGAATATTTATTAGAGAATAAATTAGTGGATGCGATAATAACAGTGCAACATTCAAGTGATTTATGGAGACCAGAACCAATTATAATAGATGATGTAAAGGATTTATATAAAACAGGGGGTACAAAATATGCCAATGCTCCCTCTTTAAAAATTATAGACCAGGCAAAGAAATATAATAAGATTGCTGTCGTAGGTGTTCCTTGTATGATGAAAGCTATTGAGAAGGGAACCCTATTCCCAAGTGGACTCCCTTTCTTTAAAAATATTAAATATAAAGTTGGCTTGTTTTGTATGGAGTCATTTTCTTACGTGGATATCATTAAATTGACGAAAGATAAATTTAACCAAGATATTAATGAATTAACAAAGATGAACATAGATAAGGGTAAGTTCATAATAAATTTAAAATCAGGTGAAGAATTGGCAGTAGATTTGAAAGAAGTTCAATCGTATGCACGAGATAATTGTCATTACTGTGAGGATCTAACCTCAGACTATGCAGATATTTCAGTAGGCTCCATTGGCTCACAAAGTGGTTATTCTTCTGTAATCACACGTTCAAAAGAAGGAGAAGAAATTTTTAAAGGAGCGGTTGATGCTGGTTTGATAGAATATCAAAATTTGAAGGAGGTTAAACCAGGACAAAGTCTTGTTGAGAGGATAGCTGACTCCAAAAGAAAAAAGTGTAAACCAATTATATTAGAAACACAAAAAGAATAAATAATTTAATAATTATGAGTTCTAAAACATTCCAGGATCTTATTGAGGAGGTTCACGAAAAAGGTATCTGCCAAGAATGTGGTGGGTGTGTAAGTTTTTGTAGTTCAGCTGAATATGATGTGATTGGATTAAAAGATCCATATAAGCCTCCTGAATATATTAATAAAGATAAATGTCTTGAGTGTGGGATTTGTTATTATATTTGCCCACAAACTCATGTTTTAGATAATGAACTTAATCAAACCTATAAATTTACAGGATTTTCATCAACCCCAATTGGATATTACGAAAAAATTTATTCATGCCAAGCAACGGATAAGGAGTTTCTAGATTATGGAACTGATGGGGGAGTAGTAAATTCTATTATAAACTTTTTAATTGATAAAAGGTTAATTGATGGTTCTATTGTCTCAAAAACTGATGCTCCTTTTTCAAGAGAAGCAACCTTTGCTGACAGCAAATATGATTTAATAAAGGCTTCAGGAGCTAGATTAGATATATCTCCCCAGCTTGATGAAATCCAAAAATTCTGTACATATACCCATTCTATTCCAAAATTAAATCATTATAAATTTAAGAGACTGGCGGTTGTAGGAACCCCGTGCCAACTCTACACAATTAGGTGCATGCAAGATTTAGGAGTAACCCCGTCAGAAAATATAGAAATCTGCTTAGGCTTATTCTGTTATGAAAATTTCTTTTTTGAAAAATTTCAAATAGAGAAATTTGAAAAAGATTTTAATATAAAATTTAGAGATCTCGAAAAAATAAATATTAAAGAAGATGTTATATTCAAGTTAAAGGATACGGGAACTGGTGAAAAAATAATTCATATTCCATTTAACCACTTAAAAGACTATATGCGCCCTGCATGTAATGCTTGTAGTGATTTCACAAATATTTATGCTGATATTTCTTTTGGGGGATTGGGGTCACAAGATAAATACACTACTGTAATCCCGCGAACTAAGAAAGGAAAAGAAGTGTTGAAAAAAGCTCTAGACGCGGGGGTAATTAGAGCAGTAGATCTTGATGAAGTTAAAAAGGATAAAATGATAAAATTGATAACTCAATATTCAGAATCGAAGGTTAAACGTCGAGAAGAATTTATGAAAACTATACTCTAAAGAGGAGAAAACCATAACCGAATCAAAAAGAGACATAGAGAGGAAAAAACTTTTCACAGATGCATATGATTATTTGGAGAAAATATATGAACCAGAATTAAAAAATTTATTAAAGAAGTGTTATCAATGTGGAAGATGTAGTGGTGTATGCCAACTAAGTAAAGTTCAAAAATATACACCAAGTAAAATAATTCAATTAATTTTAGAAGGCTTTGAAAATAAAGTATTGGAAAGTGGTGAACTATGGGATTGTTTAACATGTAATCAATGCCTTAAGGATTGTCCAGTAAAAATTAATTTTGCTGATATTGTACGGATGGCTCGTTATAAAATGAGGCATGAGAAAAATCAAAGTCCTGATGAATATGTGGCGCATAAAGGCATATATACTACAATTTCTGAAATAATGAGTCGTCCATATATTAACCCTGATCGAAATATGGATTGGATTCCCAAGAATTGTAAGATATCAGATAAAGGTGAAATATTATATTATGTTGGCTGTTTGCCATTCTTCAATTATGAATTTGAAAATTTAAACTCTATTGCTATTAGCACATTAAAATTATTATGTCAAATTGAGAAAAGACCTATAGTGGTTTTTAAAGAAGAAATCTGCTGTGGACATGATATTTATTGGGGACAAGGAAAATTAAAGACATTTATAAAACTAGCAAGAAAAAATCTTGAAAAATTCAAGAATGCAGGAGTAAGAACTATTGTTACTGCCTGTGCAGAGTGCTATAGAACATTTAAGGTTGACTACGCAAACATTTTTGATGAATTTAATGAAAATTTTGAAGTAAAGCATATTATTGAATATATTTATGAGAATTGGAGAAGTCAAAAAATTGAATTTAAGAATCCAAACAAATCAGAAGAAGAAATTCATTTCACATATCACGATCCCTGCAGATTAAGTAGATTTTTACCGGAAAACGATAATATAACCAACAAAGTTAGAGAAATTTTTAGAGAATTTAAGTATTTAGGATATCAATTCAATGAGATGGCACATAATAAAGAAAATTCACTATGCTGTGGCGTGAATTCTTGGATGAATTGTAATGAAAAGTCAAAAGCTTTAAGGTATAAGCGAATGCAGGAAGCAAAGTTAG
>JAEOSD010000042.1 GCA_016840545.1 Promethearchaeota archaeon | reverse complement strand
TAATAAGAAGGATTATTAAAAAGATCATAAATTATTGTTTTTATAGTATTATAAAAACGTACGCACTAAGTATACTCTTAAAAATTAGGAGGATATATAAGAAAAGGTGTAAATAATGTCTGAAAAACAGACCAAGGAAAATCAGAACGATGAATTGCCAGTTGTTGGCGCATTTGTGTGCCGTTGAGGCGTTAATATAGCAGGTATTTTAGATGTTCCAAAAATCGTAGAAGAAATCGATAATTTACCTAATGTATATGCTTATGAATATTTAAACATGTGTACTTCTGGTGGTGCCGAATATATTAAAGAACAAATTAAAGAAAAGGGTTTTAACCGCGTTGTAGTTGCTGCTTGAACTCCTTTAACACATGAACCGGTTTTTCATGGAATTTTAAAAGAAGCAGGAATACCACAGAGATATTTAGAATTCTCAAATATTAGAGAACATTGTAGTTATGTTCATCAGGCAAGAGAAATTCGAGATAAGGCAACATTCAAGGCAATTGAATTAATAAAAGCAGGAATCTCAAGAGCGCAATTATTAGAAGATATTCCTACAAAAACTGTTCCAATAAACCCAACTGCTTTAGTCATTGGAGGAGGGATAGCTGGATTAAGTGCAGCTATTGATTTAGGTGATGCGGGTTATAAAGTATTTTTAGTTGAAAAGAAAACTACAATTGGAGGAAGAATGTCTCAACTTGACAGAACATTTCCTACAGATGATTGTAGTATTTGAATTCTTGGTCCAAAAATGCTTGAAGCTGATAGACATAAAAATATTGAAATTTTATCTTATAGTGAAGTAGTTAATGTCGAGGGATATATCGGTAATTTTAGGGTTAAAGTAAAGAGAAAAGCGCGTTTTGTTAATGAGAGTAAGTGTACCGGATGCGGATCTTGTACCGAGGTATGTCCGATATACCTGCCAAATTACTTTGATGAGTATCTATCTGCACGAAAATGTATAGATATTGCATTTGCCCAAGCAGTTCCTGCTATCTCAAATATTGAAAGAGATTCTTGTGTTGAATGCTTCGCATGTGTGGATGCTTGTGATACGGAAGCAATAGACTTTAGTCAAAAAGATGAAATTGTAGAATTAGATATAGGAACAATAATAGTTGCTACAGGGTGGGATCTATATCAAGGAGATGATTATGGATATGGAATATACGACAACGTAATTACTCAAATACAATTAGAAAGAATACTTGCACCAAATGGACCTACTTACGGTCATCTAAAGAGGCCTTCGGATAGAAAACGTCCTAAAAGAATCTTATTTATAAATTGTGTAGGATCTAGAGATTTAAAGACACATGAGTATTGTAGCGTTGTATGTTGTAATTTATCTGTTAAAAATTCTAAATTAATAATGTCTGAATATCCAGATTCTGAGATTTTAGTCAGTTATATAGATATGAGATGCGGTGGAAAAATGTATGAAGAATATTACAGAAGGGCTAGAGATGCGGGAATTCTCTTTATTAAAGGCTTAATAGGGAAAATCGAAGAAGATCCTATAACAAAGAATCTGAAAGTGCAATTTGAGCCAGTAGGTACGGATTCTGTTGTAGAGATGGAATTTGAAATGGTGATCCTTTCTTCAGCTTCATTACCTTCTCAGGGTACAAATGAAATAGCTTCGGTAATGAATATAGAAAAGACTCCAGATGGATTTTTAAAAGAAGTCCACGCACGACTCGATCCAATTAATACAAAGGTACCAGGTATATATTTAGCAGGTTCTTGTCAGGGTCAAAAATCTATAGATCTCACAGTTAGCCAAGCGAAAGGTGCTGCTTCTACAGCGAATATACCAATGAAACATGAGCAATATACGATGGAATTAATCCGTGCTCAGCCCATAGAGGAACGATGTGCTAAATGTTATAAATGCATTGAAGCATGTCCTTATGGCGCGATTTCGGTTAATGAAAATGGATTAATTCAAGTTGACATTATTAGCTGCAGAGGATGTGGAATTTGCGAAGCATCATGTCCATCAAAAGCTATAGAATTAGCCCATTATAAAGATAATCAATATATTGCTTATATTGATGAATTATTACCTATTGAGGATTAGAGAGGTGATATTTAATGACAGATAATGATATAAAAATATTAGCATTTTTATGTTTAAAATGAGGATATGGGGGCGCAGATATGGCAGGAACTATTCGAGCACAATATCCAACATCTCTAAGAACAGTTTTAGTTCCTTGCACGGGAAGAGTAGGAGCAGATCTAGTAATGAGAGCTTTTGGTAGAGGTGCTGATGGCGTTTTAATTGTTGGATGATATCCAGGAGAATGTGATTACGAGACGGGTAATTATTTTGCTTATCGTTTAGTTGAATATCTGGATGAAATTGCTAAAGCTATAGGAATAAATCCGAAAAGAATAAAAATGGTATTTTGCAGTTCTGCAGAAGGTTCAAAGTTCCAGAAAGTAGCAACTGAATTCGATAATTTAATCCGGAAACTAGGTCCAAGCCCTTTACGTTCTAAAGGCGGCACATCAAAGAAAGAAAAAGCCAAAGAAAAAGTTAAGGCTTAAAAATTAATGTGTTAACTAATGACGCTGAGTTAAAAAAATGAGAACTCAGCTGAGGAAATGGGAGCACCATAGGACACATAAAAGAATAATTTATATTTTTAAAAATCTAATAAAAAAAATTCATTGGAAAAGTTTTTAGTAAATCAATTTATAAAAAATTTTATAGAATAAATTTGAGTTGGAAATGAAATGGATGCAATGGCAGAATATCTTATAAAGATTGAGGATTTTCCACATTTACTTACTAGCTTACTAAAGGCAAAAATAGTAGATAAGATAATTGGGGCACAAACAAGGATAGATAAAAAGACCAATCAAGAAGATCGATTTACTGTATCCCCACAATTATATGAAAAAGCAGAAGATATAACTGGCTTTCCATTAACCAATCTGATTTCATATGGCTATGCCAGAACTGATTCGGCAGCAAAATATTTACATAAATCTGTCAATGGAGCAATGGAAGAGAAAGTAGGACTTATTGCTCGACCATGCGACACCAGAGCTTTAATTGAATTGGCTAAAATAAAACAAATCAATTTAGATAATCTCTTTATTATTGCATTTGAAGATAGAGGAATGGTTATCAATGCTTCAAAAGAAATAAAAAAAATCAAAGGTGTTGATCCTACAAAAGTAGTAAAAGAAAAAATTGGAGATAAAGGTTTAATTCTCAAATTAGATGATGGGAAAACAAAAGAAGTTGATCTGAATATTGCTGAAAACTGCACACGATGCATTCGAAAAATTCCTGTGGTAGCTGATTTAGGCATAAGTGACCTTGGAATTCCTATTGATTCAGAGGATGTAATTCTTAAGGTCTATTCTGATAAAGGAGCTGATCTTGTCGAAAAATCTAAAATCACAAAGAAAGATCTTCCTGCTGATATTAAAATGGCTCATATTGAAAAAATCAAAGAGCTTAAGGAAAATGCACTTGCTAAAAGAGTAAAAGATTTAGAAGAATGGGATAAACTTCCTCAAGCAGAGAAAATTGCGAAATTACAGGCATGCACTATGTGCGGTATGTGCATCAGAGGTTGCCCTGTCTGTTATTGTGTTGATTGTATTTTACAGAAAAAACGGAAAGATAAAATTATAAATAAAGAAAGCTACCAATTAACACGTATAGCTCACGTTGCAGATCGCTGTGTCGAGTGTGGAAATTGTGATAATAATTGTCCTGTTCACTTACCACTATCATTATACTTCCAGTCTTTAAATGAAGCTTTTAAAGAGAAATTTAAATATACAGCCGGCGAGAGTATTAATGATATCCCTTTCAGATCCGGGAAAGCCATTGAACAAATGGAATTAGAAAAAGTCTAATCTAATTTTTTTATACTTACTTATTTTTATCTTATTTGTACATTTCCCGCATTTTTTATTCTTATCTATTGTACAAAATTGTTAAATTGACAAAAAAGTTAAATATCGTGTTATCAAATATTTATGTAATCCAACAATAGTTGGGTGAAATTTAATGAGAAATAAAATTTTAATAATTTTAGGAATATTTTTTGCGATTGCAGTTAGCAACATAAGTATTAGTGTTTATTTAATTAGTAATGATGGAACAATTGAGACTAATTTAAAAAACCCGAAAAGTTCAGGTTACTGGACAATGAATTTTATACATATTGACGATAATTGGTCAGCTACTGCAACTACCTACGATTGGTGTAGCGGTGATGGTTCGTGGAGTAATCCCTACATAATTGAAAACGTTACCATTAACGCAAGTGGTTCGCCTACAGGAAGTGGTATTCTTATAAATAATTCCAAAAACGATTATTTTATCATCAGAAATTGCTCGGTTTATAATGGGGGTAGTGGGACCGAAGACGCAGGAATCAAGTTGGAAAACACAAATAATGGAATCTTAACAAATAATAACTGTTCATATAATGATTATAATGGAATAATCTTGTTTAATAACTGCGAAAATAATACAATTTCAGAAAACACTGCAAATGATAATAACAATTTTGGGATAAATTTAAATACAAATTGCAATGATAATACTATCTCGGGAAACAAAGCAAACAATAATGGAGTTCATGGGATACGCTTATGGAATAGCTGTTCCGACAATACCGTCTTAGGAAACAACGCAAACGACAACAACCAAATCGGGATAAGATTAAGGTACAGTTCTAACAATAATATTATTACGGAAAACAACGCAAGCAATAACAACTGGGAAGGGATATTCTTAGGAGAAAACTGCGATTATAATATTATCTCGGATAATAACGTAAGCTTTAATAACCGTGAAGGGGGTATATATTTATATATGAATTGCGATTGGAATACGATTGCAAGAAACACAGTAAACAACAATGATGGAGATGGGATATGGCTACGTAATTATTGTGAAAATAACATCATCTCAGGCAACACCGCAAACAATAATACCGAACGTGGAGTAACAATGTCTTCATATTGCGTTAATAATATCATTTCAGGAAATACTGCGAATAACAACAATTACTATGGGATACTTTTATCTAATTATTGTAATAATAACACCGTCTCTAATAACATTGCGAACGAAAACAATCCGGGCGGGATGTACTTATGGAATTATTGTGATGAAAACACCGTCTCGGGAAACATTATAAACTATAACGATGAATACGGGATAAACTTATACAGAAGCAGTAGTAATACCATTTCGGGAAACTTCATACACTACAACGACCTATATGGAATATTATTAGATATCGATAGTGGTGATAATCTGTTTTACTTAAACGGTTTTATTGAAAATGAAAATCATGCCAAAGATGAAGGAAGTAATCAATGGGACAACGGAATCTTTGGTAATTATTGGGACAACTATTCTGGGTATGATTTCCTCCCAATAGATGGTATAGGAGATTCTCCACATGCTTTTCCTGATAATACAAGTGATACGAAACCCCTTATGTATCTTTGGTGGGATACCCCACCCCAAATACCTTTGTGGTATCCAATGCCAAACTTGAAAATTTCGCATTTGTCCTCAGTAGTTGCATATAACAAAACATCTTTCACTATTGACTTTTCGATAACTAATAATGGTATTTGGAAAGCGCAAGGAGTTATTATCATCTTAAGATGTGAAGAACTTGGTTTGACCTTATTTGATAATACCATTTCACCACTAACTCTTGATGTTGATGAAACAAAGTATATAGCTATTAACTGTCCCCCGATTGGACAAATAGGAACATTTACCTTAAACTTAACTGTTGATCCTTATAATACTATAGCTGAAACTTATAGTTCTAAAGATGGCTCTATACGGATTGATGCTGAAAATGATAATGCTCAAACAGCAATTTTAACAATACTTTCCGAAAATATTGAAGAATATCCCAAAGATACTGAAGAACCCCCTCTTGACATAACTCCTATTGCGATCTCATCAATTGCAGGAGTTATAGGAGTAGCTGCAGTCATTTTAGTTTTAATGCGTACAAGGAAAAGGACAAGTTAAGGAATATAATTTAAAATCTTAATTCTTTTTTTTTATTTCTTGATTTAAAAAGAAGTATGGTTTTTATTTAAAAAATTGTTAAACATCTTACTACAGTTTAGTAATATCGTAAATATCTAGATTTTTAACCCGCGTTAATTTAATAAATAACAAATATTATGTACTAAATTATAATTTTTATTATCTCTTGTTAATTATAAAATATATATTAGAATAATTTCAATAAAATATGATGTGAAAATAAATATGTCATTACCTGCTAAAAAAGCAATTCAAGTTGAGGATAATATCACTCATTACGTTTATAAAATGCTCAATCACGAGATGATTCTAAAATATGATGAGTCAAAATGCATTGAGTGTGGATTTTGTCACCGTGTTTGTCCTGTAACGGTCTCAATTTATGATGAACCTCTAAAGAAAACAGCTATTGGAACACCAAAGGAAATGGGAATTGATTCTGATAAAAAAATAGTAGTAGATACAGAAAAATGTATCTGGTGCGGAAGTTGCACGTGGATTTGCCCCGGATATACCTTGGAACTATTGATTAACGGTGAAAACAAGATATTACTGGTTGAAAATGGTTCTCTTCCCGAATTTGAAGAAGAAGTTCGAACGCTTGATGACGGACGAAAAGTCCGAAAAGTAGTAGATGGTTCAATTACCATAACTTGTAATGAACAAGATACAAAAATTATTGATAGATACGTTGATGAATGTTCAGTTGGAGCCATGTCACGAGACGGTAAAGATATTATAGTTGATAAAGATAAATGTATTCTTTGTTTCAAGTGTTCTGAGGCTGCGAAAAACTATGATAACATCGAAGTAAAAGTATTTCGAGATAGATTTAAGAAGGTTAAAGGTGAGCCTAGCTCAGTTTGGAATGGAATAATGCTCAGGGTCACTGGAGTGGAAGGAAAAATCAAAGGAATAATGAGTCGCAGTCAAAATAAACTTGCCGATGCAGTGATAAGGTTAATGGGAAAAGAAATTGAAGAAAAAGAGGAAACTTAATTTATTTATATTTTTTTACATACTTTTTTTAGATAACATTTATCGTTTTATTAAATGAAAAACATACATTTGCTCTGAACCATGCACATTTACGAGATCGTATCCATTTTTGGTCATATAATCTTCCATATAGGTTAAAGCTTCTTGATAGAATCCCTTTTTTTCAAATTTCATCGTTTTTACTCCAGAGGAACTAGCATGGCTCAAAGAATGAGCAAGTAAATTTATTGAAATGGTGTCAATCTTCATTTTATATCCTCCTTATAATTTTTAATTTGTTTTAAAATTTCTTTTAACTATGTAATTCAAATTAAGTTTTAAAACCACATATTGTTTTTTCTTGGAAAAATTTTAATTATAAAAATTTCATTAAGAATGCCTCTTTTTTGATACGTGTACAATAACATAAATGAGAAACAAAATGAAAGATTCATTAAAGCGATGGTTGGCGGTGCATAATATTCGATATGTTTTACATTCTCACCCAGCAGTATTCACGGTACCTGAGGCGAGAGAACATTGTGGACATATCCCTGGAACTCATTGTAAAAATTTATTTCTCAAGAATAAAAAATCAGGACAATTGTATTTGGTAACTATCCCTCATGAAAAGAGATTAGACTTAAATCAATTCCGTAGAATGATAGGTGCTCCAAAAATTCGCTTTGCTGAACCTGAAGAACTTTCTGAAATATTAGGTATTAGTACTAGTGCCGTATCTCCACTTGGATTAGTTAATGATACTAATAATAAGGTAATCTTCATGGTAGATGAGATTATATGGAATGCTGACGAGATTTGTTGCCATCCAAACGTTAATACCGAGACATTACAAATTCCTGGACCTGATTTTCGGAAATTAATTAAGGTTACCGGGGCCTCGATGGAAGTAAAAAATCTTCCGTGTTTAGAAACCTAATTCAAGACTAGTTTTTGATTCATATTTGAGTTTAAAATTTATATAGAAAGATCAGTATTTTTTTAAAATTAGGATGGAAGGTTGGATAAACCTAAAACTAAAAAATTAAAAAACAATCAAAACTTTCCTAATTTTAATAGATTAAATTATTACAAACAAGTGAAAATAAATGGTAAAAAGAGTAGCTATTAATGGTTTTGGTAGAATTGGACGATTGTTTTTTAGAGCTGTATATGATAACTTTTGGAATGATATTGATATTATTTCCATCAATGATCTTTTTGAAGCAAAATATTTAGCCTATGTATTAAAATATGATACAGTCTTTGGTAGGTTTAAGGGTACGGTTGAAGCTAAAGAAAGTTCTTTAGTAATTGGCGGTAAAGAAATTCCTATCACCGCTGAAAGAGATCCTACGAATTTACCTCATTCAAAAAATGATATTGATGTTGTTGTGGAATCTACAGGATTTTTTACTGCTCGAGAGGGTGCTTCAAAGCATTTAACAGCAGGTGCAAAAAGAGTCTTAATTAGCGCTCCCGCAACTAATCCTGATATTACAGTGGTTCTAGGGTGTAATGATCAAAAAATTACCGAGGAGCATAAACTTATAAGCAACGCGAGCTGTACCACGAATTGTTTAGCCCCAATAGTAAAGGTATTGAATGATAATTTCAAAATAAAGTATGGTTTAATGACAACTATTCACTCCTATACTAATGATCAGTCTAATGTGGATATTGCTAGGTCTGGTGGACCTGAAAAAATGATTAGAGGGAGAGCTGCTGCCCAAAATATGATTCCGACCTCTACAGGTGCCGCTAAAGCGATTGGATTGGTTTTTCCTGAGCTTTCAGGTAAATTAGATGGGATAGCTATAAGAGTCCCTACTATTGATGGTAGTGTTGTAGATTTAAAAGCAATCGTAGAAAAGAGATGTTCTGCTGAAGATATTAATTCAAAAATGAAAGAAGCAGCTAATAATAGTTTGAAAGGTATTTTAGAATATAACGATGACCCTATCGTAAGCTCCGATATTATTGGGAATCCACATAGTTCAATATTTAGTAGTATTTGGACTAAAGTAGTAGAAGATGAAATTTTCGTTTTAAGTTATTATGACAATGAATGGGGCTTTTCGAATAGAATGGCAGAATTAATAATTAAACGCTTATAAAATTTTTATAAACATTTTTACTTTTTTTTATTTATTTATTCTTAATAAGATATTTCAATCATTTAGATTAATTTTTTACTAATTTTATTCTCTGTGGGTATTTTAAAGCGAATTTATACTAAAGATTATAGATTACAATTAGTAAATATGATGATTTTAATGTATAATACCCTAAAAAACTATAAGAATCAAATTTACACCGGTATGAACGTTGGAGGAACTCATCATTGGTATTATAATAATGGAGAATGGTTAGAATCAAAAACAACTCCGGATCAGTGGAAAGTAAACTTTAACTGTATAAAAACGCGAGCAAAGTCAGCTCCAATTAATACGGGAGCTGAAATTGGCACCAAATATCATTGGTATATCATAGCAGATCAGATAGCTACTAAACTGGATAGTAATTCTTACATGACGAATATGAGCGGTTTTAAATTTAAAGTGGGTCATAAACGCCCCCATTGGAGAATGTTTAGTTATAATTATCCGGAACAAACCTCATATAAAAAAAAAGTCATTGAAATCCTAGAAGACATTATTAAAAAATTAAAAAATGGAGATTAATTATAGTATTTTGATAATTCTAGGAGGATTGTGGGGTTTTTTTATCTCGGGTTCGGGCAAACTCACGCATTTTTTCGAAAAAAGCCTCATCTTCTTTCCTATGCTCTTCAGTATACCATTTCTCAAATCGAATATGCCTTATAGATCTTCCTAATAAGATAACTAAAACTGTAATTATGATACCATCTATTACTAGAAGCCAAACTTCTGCCAAATTCCAAAAATAAGAAACATCTCCAGATGAAAGAGTAATTAATATCATTAATTCAAATTCAATTGGTACTTCTTGTTCTACTCCTCCAACTAAAAATTTTACGAATGCTTCTCCTGAAAGATATATTTCATTATCTCTTTCAAGTATAAGATTAACATGATTTTTATGGAGTGAAATTATCGGAGGATCATAGTCATAGTGACGAGTAGTTAATGGTTGCGAAAGAAAAAACCTGTAAATAACATAATCGATACGGGTAATTCCAATTATCTGAACTGAACCTGTTGAAATTACATTAAAATCAAGATTTGCCGTGTATTTATAATTGGAGGCTAGTATTAAATCAAATTCAACATTTAGATCCCCAGTACCTTCAATAAAGGAATGATTAAAATTTCTATTTGTATTATAATGCCCTATTCCTATTACTTCTCTAAAATTATTAAATACTGGAAGTAATACAATACTTGTAACCAACAGAATACTAATGATGGCTATTTGAAATTTCTCTTTCTTATTAATCTCTAATCTTACTCCATTTTTGATTTAATTTTTCTCTGAATTAAAATAGAAAAGGAAACTTATAAAGATTGCTTAATTAAGAGTTTTAATGAAATTCAATCGATATACAAACCAATTACCGAATCCCTCAATAAACTCTAATCCTGCTTTTTTTGCCCATCTTTTTTCTGTTCTCCGAAGTGGATAATCTGGATCTAAAAAAAGCTCACTAAACGAAATAATCCCATCTGGTTTTAGAATTCTCTTAAATTCTTTAAGTGTTCTCTCAGGTTCTGGTATTTCTGGAAGGCATGCTATTGCATAAATTCGATCTACAGATTCGTCTTCAAACGAAAGATTATACGCATCATCTACCATTGGAATTATGTTTGAAATATTTTCTTTCTCGACTCTTTCTTTTAATTTTTTAATAACTACAACCAATTAGACATTATTTAATCAAGTTCACATATTAATAGATTGGTAAATCAAAAATGAATCTTTAATATGATCTATTAGGAATAAATTTTTATATTCTCCCATTTTAGATTATTCATGAATTTAAGCTCAGCTCGACAAATAGAAATTGAAGATAAGAAATTATTTGATGGGTATTTTGAAAAATTTCAACCCGAAATCTCAGAATTCACGTTTACTAATCTTTTTATTTGGAAAAATTACTATAATTTCTTGTTTTTAGAATCTGATAATCATCTCATTGTTTTTTCACAGGATTATTTTAAAAATTGGAAAAAATCAATTTCTAATTTAGATGACGGAACCTTTTTCTTAACCCCTATCGGTCCCACACCAGAAAAAATGATAATCAACTTATTTGAAAAGTTTGACAATATTGAAATTCATAGAGTTCCCAAGGATGTCATAGAAAAAGTAATTAGAGACCCAGAATATCAAGTCTTAAATTTAGATATCCATGAAGATAGAATGAATTGGGATTATATTTATGAGATAGAATCTCTCATCGATTTACCAGGGAATAAATTTCGTCAAAAAAGACGTTGGTTAAACAAGTTCTTGGAAATTTATAATTATGAATTTAATATAATTTCAGATGGTTTAATAGATAAAGCACTTGAACTACAATTAGAATGGTGTGATCAAAATGAATGTCAAAGTAATGAAGATTTAATTGAGGAACAAAAAGCAATAAAAACAGCATTAGAAAATTTTAATGATTTAGGTATTTTTGGAGGCATAATTGGTGTCGATAATAAATGTGTAGCATATACTTTAGGAGAAATGATAAATAAAGATACTATAGTTATCCATATAGAGAAAGCTCATTTAGAATACGAGGGTTCATACCAAGCTATTAATAACTTATTTCTAAAAGAGTTCGGTAAAAACGTAAACTATGTGAATAGAGAACAAGATTTAGGAATTCCCGGTTTACGAAGAGCAAAAGAAGCTTATAAACCGATTCGAATGGTAGAAAAAAATATAATCTATCATAAAGAAGATTAATTAAGGAATGGAATAGTGAAGATTTTTATACTCTTTTTAATTGACAAATCTAGTTAGTAAGTATTAATAAATCATAATTATCTTATAATACCATAAAAATGAATATTATGTGATTATTTATGTCTGAAGATGAAAGTAAAGAAGGTCAAAAGCAAGAAATGCCTGTTGGTAGATTAATCGGAAAGACAACGGCTTACGAAGTTACTATGCAAGTTCAAGATCCTTCTGTATTTAAAAAAACGTATCTTACAATATATGGAGAAAAAGATAAAGAAGGAAATAAGGCCCATTATGTACTTAATATATTAGACATGTGGAGCGATCAATCAGGAATGTTAGCTATTCTATCTGTCTTAGGAGAAAGACCAAAAAGACCATTTGATGTAGGTGCTGAAGTATATAAAGCAAAAGAGGAACAAATTACAAAGTTATTAGGTATTTATAACCCCCCTGAAGAATCAGTTTCTTTGGGAAAGTTACTTGGCTATGAATTTGATGTTAATTTATTAGTTAAGAATTTTGGAAGGATATTCATTACAGGAAAAAGTGGATCAGGAAAATCATATACGATGGGTGTATTATGTGAGGAATTTATGAAAAAAGGGATACCTATTGTTATATTAGATCGCCATGGAGAATATGGATCTCTTAAAGTAGCAGCTAAAGATGATAATCAAAAAGGTGAAAGCGGACAGAGTGAATTTGTGGATAAAATTATAGAATTTGCAGATTTGAAAATTAACAAGGGTGGTGATATTGATGTCGAATATTTATTTTCTTTAGATGCTGGAGACATTGTTGCTCCTAATCTATGTACAATAGTAAATATGAGAGGAATGGATTTAAGCGTTCAAGAAATGATTGCTGGTAAATTGCTTAAAAAATTATATCAAGCAAGTACTTCAAGAAGAATTCTACCATTCTATTTGTTCTTAGATGAGGCTCACCTTTTTGCTGGAAAGAAAAGAACTGAAACATGTGAAACCGTAAAACTTTTTTCTCAGGAGGGAAGAAAATTCGGAGCTAATTTAGTAATAGGTACACAGAGACCCCAATTATTAGACACAACTATACGAGCGCAAGCGGGTAGTTGGGTTGTTCATAATCTTACAGATATTCGAGATATTGATGTTACTATTTCAAGTGCCGAAGATTTAAGTCGCGACAATAAGAAGGATATTTCAGGATTGGACAAAGGAGAATCAATAATTTGTGGAGAGGCAGTCAAGGGTATTCCTTTATATGTAAAAATTAGAAAACGACATACGGAACATGGTGGAATTGGTTTTAATCCATTGGATTTCCTGCCCAAACAAACCGTAGAAGAGTTGCAAATGAGAAGGCAAAGAATTCTTGGAGACAAAAGCGCGAATGAATTGGAAACTGGGAAAGCTATTTTTGAAGAAATTACCGCTCCAAAAACGTCTGCAGACTACATAGATGAAATAGGCGCTTTGAAAGTAAAAGTAAAGGAACTTGAAGAGGAAATCGAAATGCTTAAAGATAAAATAGTCGAATTAGAATCAGGTGGAGCAGAAGGAGTTCCCTTAACAGCGGAAAATATAGATGAAAAGGTAGAGGAACTACAAACGGAATTAAAAGTATGGCAAGAAAAGTATAATTACCTTAAAGCAACTTTGGAAAATCCAGAATCATTTCCTCAATTAGGTGAAGAAAGTAGTGGAGCAATTATAGATTTGCAAAATAAAACCATAGAATTAGAAGCAGAACTACAAAAATATAAATCGAAATATACTGATGCGATAGTGCTTGCTGAAAAAGCAATTACTGAACTTAAAAAGAGAGGTAAATAAATTTTCTTACCCTTTTAATAATAGTTGGGTAATATTTTTCTAAATTCTTATTTTTTCTATTCTTTTTAGCATAATTGATAAATTTGGTTAATTTTATTTTAGATTGGACAAACTATTAATTATCACATAAAAGTAATTGGATTAATAAATTTAAGAGGTTTTAAATTGGACTTAGAAAGCATTAAAAATCTTCAAAAACAACTATCTAATCTATTTGGTGTTTCTGGATTTGAAGATGAGGTAAGTAATTTCATCTTGAATATGATTGAAAATGAAAATTTAGCAGATAAAGCATGGAAGGATCCTCTTGGAAATGTACTTGCCATAAAAGAAGGAAATAAGGAGCATAAGAGAATTCTATTTGATGCTCATACTGATGAAATTGGATTCATGGTTTCGTACATCGAGAAATCTGGGTTTTTGAGATTTGTTTTAATCGGTGGTTGGGATGTAAGAATATTACAAGGACAAGCAGTAATTTTAAAATCGCAATCTGGAGAACTCTTGCATGGAATAATCGGATCAAAACCACCGCATCTTACAACTGCAAGTGAAAGAAAAAAAATAACTGATACTACTCAAATGTATATAGATCTTGGTATGAGTTCTAATGAAGAAGTAATTAAAACTGGTATAGATATTGGTTCTGTTGGTACATTATATGACCCTTTTGAACAATTTCCTAATAATATGGTTCGTGGAAAAGCATTTGATGATCGTACAGGATGTAATGTACTTCTGCACTTGATGATGCAACTAAAAGAAAGTTCAACGATTAATGACACAATTTTATTTAATTTTGCCGTACAAGAAGAATTTGGTAGAATTGGTGCCGTAACTGGTGCTTTTAAACTAAAACCAACTATTGCCATTGCTGTAGAAAATACTACTGCTGCAGATGTACCGGGTATAAACGATTCACAAATCCCGGTCTATATTGGAAAGGGCCCAGCAATCACCATAGCAGATAAATCCATTATATGTTCACCTTATGTAAATAAAAGACTTATTGAGAATGCAAAATATGAAAATGTAGCTTACCAAATCAAAAAGCCAATGTATGGTTTAACAGATGCAGGGAAGATTCAACTTACGCGTGAAGGAGTGCCTAGCTCAGTAGTATCTGTTCCATGTCGCTATATACATTCTCCAACATCTTTACTTAAGTTAGAAGATATAGCTAATACAATAAGATTGCTAGAGGCTTTTGTAAAAAATCCTGCTAATCTTTAGTATGTTAAAAAAAAAGTGGGGTAATTAATCCCCAATTGGAAGAATTTTTCTTCCATATGATTCATTTATAATTTCTGCTGTTGCCAAATAAATTGCACTTGAACCACACAAAATTCCTTCATATCCCGCTATGATTTTAATTAACGAAATACCAGTAAAGTCACCTATAGCCAGTAGAAAAAATAATATAGCTAAACTTAAAAAGACGACCTGGAGAGCCCTATTCCTTTTTAATGTTCCAAAAAACATAAATAAAGTAAATAATCCCCACATCAAAAGATAAGATCCTACAGCAAATGTCTCTGGAGGTACACTCCATAATCCTGTATTTGGTAATATATTTAAAAAAACTAATGTCAACCAAAACAATCCATAGGATGTAAAAGCTGTTGTCCCGAAAGTGTTTCCTTTCTTATATTCCATAATACCAGCAATTATTTGGGCAATTCCTCCATAAAATATGCCCATACTTAAAATCATAGTCCCTAAGGTGTATAAACCAGCATTATGAAGATTGAGTAGTACAGTAGTCATACCAAATCCCATCAGACCAAGGGGTGCTGGATTTGCCAATTCATCTTTCATTTTTCTTTTACTCTTCTATTATTAATTTAAGTAGATTCATGTACTTATTTTGATTTTAAAATTTTTTGAAAGATAAAAACCTTATATTAATAAAAAATTAGGACATTTTTTATTGATACAAAAAACCTTGTTTTGGGAAATAAAGTTAAAAACTAATTCTTTTAAATAAAATAAGGTTGAAATATTAAATTATGAATAAACTTGATCTAACAAAAAAAAGAATTACATTAATTTGCATCTTTTTAGCACTTTTTATCATTGGCACTGTTTTCATTTTTATAACACCTTTGAGTGTGAAAGCATCGTATAATCTCTCAGTAGAAACAACCGATGGAGTAATTATTTCTTTCAATGTTTTTGAGCCGAGAACAAGTGCAGAACCAAACAAAAAAGCAGTTATAATAGGTCATGGATTTATGGCAAATAAGGAAATGATGAAAGGTTATGCTTTAGAATTAGCCGCTGCAGGTTTTGTAGCTATTCCTTTTGATTTTAGAGGACATGGGCAGAGTACTGGGAGTTTGGAAAGAGGGAACCTTATTAATGATGTAGAAGCTATAATTGATTATTTAAATAGTCGCGCAGACATCGATATACATAATCTTGCATATATTGGCTACAGTATGGGGGGAGGTCCTGGAAATTTGATTGTAAATCAAAGTACTGATTTTAAAGCGTTTATTGGGGTTGGAACAAGTTTAGGTAATATTCGCAAGGGTAATTCCACGGATCCCTTGAATGTACTTATGATTAAAGCAAAATTTGATGAAGTCCAAGATTTAGGTGATTTAAAAGCTTCAGTAGCACAAAGGACTGGATTAAGTGCCTCTTTAATAGATACTAATCAAATATATGGATCATTTGGAACAGGAAATGCAACAAAAATATATTTAGATGATAATAGTAATCATTTAGCAGTCGCATGGGATACAGATTTTACCAGACAAGCACGGGATTGGATAATAAACACTTTTCCAGACACAAATACTCCAGATGAGAATTTCTATGGCAATATTAGATTATTTATCCTAGTCATTCAAGTGATTGGAGGGATTGGATTATTTATTATGTTAATTGAACCTATTTCAAAACTTATGAAATTTAATAATAAAGAAACCGAAGAGAAATTAAAAATCGAAATCAGAGAGATTTCTGCTAATAAAATAGCTATTGAATCATTAATATATTCAATTCCGTTAGGGATATTGGGAGTATTTATAATTATTTGGATTTTTTTTCCTATCCCATTAGCAATAGTAGGTTTTATTCTCACTCTGCTTTTCGGCCAAATATTTGGAATATTAATTTTACTTTGGAGACTCGGTAAAAAGAATAACATATCTCTACTAAAAATGTTAAAAACCCCCTTTGAAAGTCCAATTTCGAATATCGGAAAATCAATTCTATATGGTTTTATACTAATTACACTGCTATATCTGGTTTTATATTCTTCCATAGGATTAAATTATGTGGGAATGATTCCTTCTATTTCGAAAGCGTGGATTGTAGCAATCTATTTTGTAATAACATTTCTGATATTCTTAGTTTTTGGCATTCTTTTCCAATTTGTTATTCAATCGAAAATTCAAAAAACAAAAAAAGGCACTCTAAAAGCAATCCTCATCCAATTCGGGGTTCTTTTAATCTATATAGCGGTATATCTCCTTTTAATCAGTGCTTTGATGGGCAATTTATTCTTTTTTGGAGTAATGATACCAATTGCGATTCCTCTTAATTTACTCATTGCTGGCATTTCAGTCTATACTTATAAGATAACAGGGAATATTATTGCGGGTACATTAGTTGCTACGGTATTATTTGTTATGATAGTTAGTACATTTGCACCATACCAAGGCTTTTTGGGACTTTTAACAACTTTTATTCATTAATAAAACTATTAATTCTTTTTTTTTATTTCTATTAAATCTCATTTATTAGATCGAATTGTATCAAATTTATAGATAAAAATCTTATAAATTATAGAAAATATATTAAATAAAATAGAGAGAGATCAGAAATTAACAATTAAAAAATTTATTGATTACCATGTCCTCAGCTAAAGGTTTTTTATGGAGCCTAGTATTCCTTTTAACCGCAGCTATTTATAGTTTAATCCCTACTTATTTAATCGTTGCCTATTGGGGATGGTTAAATTCATTCACAATGGACGGAAGACCTGTATATACAATTCCTTTATTTACTTTATTCTTATGGATTATTTCCTTAGTTGTTACTTTAATTTATCTTGTTGCTATGATAAGAGCGATAGTTCAGAGGAAAAATGAGGATTTAGGGATCCCTAAGGGTGTGAAAGGTTTTGGACTTGTCTCTTCAATTATAATAATTGTATTTATGGTTTTATGGTACATCCTATTTAATGAGATTGCTTTTTTCTCTATGATTCCTCCCTAAACCTATTAAAAATAAAATTAAATAAAAAATAAAAAGAAAAAAAAAGATAATTAGATTAAAATTAAGATACTTTTCCTACTTTTTCTCCATGGAGTTCTTCTAGTTTATCTTTTATTTCCTCATACTTCTCCTTAGTTATCGGAAATCTCCATAAAGATATAGCGCCTAAACATAAACCTATTGCCGGAAATAAACACATCAAAAATCTTAACCCGATTATTGTCCAATCTGTTACCACCGCAGGATCGTAAATTTTCCATCCTATATTATTGAAGACTGTAAAGATTGATAAATATACTGCTATAGTTGACAGTCGTATAATAAGTGCATTAACACCATAATAAGCTCCTTCACGTCTTACCCCTGTATCAATTTCATCTTTATCAATTATTGTACTCATCATAACGTCTCTTCCAAACATAATTCCCGCAAAACCAAAACCAACAACAATATAGGCTATGATTGCTCCGATTATTTCCCATACTATAAGGAATGGAACCATTGTAATTATTAGGGAAAATAAAGCTATTAATTCAGCTTTTTTAGCTCCTTTTTTTGCAAAGACTTTACTCCAAATAACTGTAAATCCTATTGCTGAAACAAATATAATTGCTAAAAATAGAGATTGAATCAAACCGTCCTTGATATCTAAAATAAATCTTAGGAAATATGGACTAATTATTGGAAAAATCCCAAAAACATACCACACAGCTAAATTAGTAATAACGAAAGTTGTAAAAGCTTTATTTTTAAAAGTAAATTTTATTGATTTGAAGAAAGATGGTGCTTTTTCAGGATCTTTTGAATATTCTTTTCTTTCTTTTAATCCTAAAGTAATAAAAATTACTCCAAATAAAGCCACCAATATGGCCATAACTACTGATGCTGTTATGTATTCCATTTCATGTCCAGGTTCTACTTGCTCTGATACGAAAAATGAGGGAATTAATGCTGCGAAGAGTAATCCAATTATATTGAAAATTTGTACATAGTTGTTAGCTTTCGCTCTTTGTTCTAAATCTACGAACATTTCTGGGAATAGAGAGGTTTGATTTAAACTATACATTGTATAGAAGAAATCAAAGATATTAATGATAATCATA
>JAEOSD010000168.1 GCA_016840545.1 Promethearchaeota archaeon | reverse complement strand
TAAATTCCTCAATAATGTTATCTATGTAATTTTAGATATAAAAAGTTCGATTAAAGTATAGTTTTTGTAATATCAGAACAAAATAAAATTTTATTAGATGGATTCAAGTTTTATTTCATTTTGACAAAAAGATCAACTTTTAAATATATAAAATTTAGAATATATTTTTAATAAACTATATTTGCTAAGTATTTAGAGAAAGCTTTAAATTGACGAATATCATTGCCCCAACTTTCGAAATCCTTATCATAATAAAAGACGAACAGATCTGAAATATCATTAATTAGAGCTTTAATTTTATGAGAGTTAAATCGATTTTCATTTTGGATGGATAATACAAACAAGAAATTTGTAGTATACTTAAAGTATAATTTGCTATTTGAGAGCTTAATATACTTAATATCTTCCGCAAAAGCCTCTGAAGCAAGCATAGAGATTGCTGAAAGGAATCCACATATTAAATCAATAGAGAGGTGTTTCTTTTTAAGGCATTTGAAATCTTTATTAAAAATACAAATACCAGATTTTCTCTCAATTATCCACAAATTCTCAAAAAATCTATTTTCCCTTCTTTTATATACCGACTTTAAAATTTCAATAGTCATTTTTTTGTAACCTGTCAATTTTATATCCTTTATATTTTAATAAAATAATAAAAATAAGGGAGTTCAATATTTATGATTTTTAGAAGAAGTGTAAAAATACTTTAAAGAGTATTAATTAATATCTGTAAAATTAAAAAAATAATAAAAAAGATGAGATAGTATATGGTTGATGTAAAATTAGCACTTGAAATAAAAGATATGTACGATAATAAAAAAGTCGTCGAAAAACCTGAGAATATACTTAAAATTTATGAATTCATCAAACAATTATCTGTGGAAAATGAAGAATTACAAGAAGAATTAGAAGACATCAATGAATTTTCTGCCCAAGTTGTAATTAGCGAACCAGATTTTAAATGCTGGATTAAATTAGGTGGTGGGAAATTTGATTATGGGGAAGGGGAAGTTGATGATCCCTCATACACACTATCTTGTAGGCAAGAGATCATGGGAGGAATGATGCAGGGTGAAATTGGTTCTACTAGTGCTTATATGGCAGGGGATCTTAGTATAGAAGGAAATCTTCAAGATGCAATTACTTATGGAGAGTTTCTTAGTCTAGCGATGGAGTTATCAAGAGATCTAGGATAATTAAAATGATTAAAAATTGAAATGTATTTATTTTTTAATATTTTTTCATAAATTTAATTTGTTATCATGATTAATTGCCCATTTCAATAATGTTTTACTCTTTGTTGGAAAAATTTTAATTAAAACTTTTACTGCTGTTTTCCTAACTTCAGGATTTTCATCTGAGAGTAAACTATTTTCAAGAATTCCATACGCTTCCTTATTATTAAGATTAAGTAGATCAAAAGCTCTTAAACTGTTTATTCTGTCATCGACCTTTTCGCTTTTTTCTATAAAATAATTTAGTAATTTGATGGCTTCTGCTTTATTCAACTCTTTTTTTGTTACATACTCATAGATTTTAGCTACTGTTAATTTTTGGTCCATAAATTCTAACGCATCCTCATATATAACTTCATTCAATTCTATTCTTAAGTCAAAAGAACATGAATGATTTTCTGGAATTCTGTGTTCGCTACAAAATGTTAGACCACAATATTTACATCTATAAGGTATTCCATTAATATTGGATTTACAAAGAAAACATTTTGTCAACATAATATACCTTATTTTATTTTAGATATTTTTTTTCTTAAAATTCCGAAAAAGAGTTAAGATTTTTAAAAATATAAGATCATAACGTTAAATTCTTATTTAAATAAAACGATGAGTTAATATCCTTTAAATTAAATATATTCATAAAAAAATACATAAATGGCTCCTGCCAATACCCTGGATTTTTGTCTTTTGATGGTGAATAAAAATTCACTACAATTCTTATTTTTATATGATTATGACCAATTGTTTGGTCTTTTGGCAGGAGTCTCCCTTTTAATATAACAATATAACAACAATTTATGAAATTGTTCATATTAATAACAATATTAATTTTTAAAGATGAATAAAGTAAACTTATGAAAATTGGTTATGTTCAAAGTTCTCCAATATTTGGAAACAAAAGGAAAAATTTTGAACAAATAGAGGAATTAATAACTAAGAAGAAGGCAGATTTGATTGTTTTACCTGAACTTTTTGCCACGGGTTATACATTTATCTCCAGAAAAGAAGTTTATAACCTAGCAGAAGGTCAAAACGGGGAAACTGCAAATTTTCTAAAAGATGTCTCGAAAAAAACTGGTGCTATAATTGTTGGTGGTTTTATAGAAAAAGCTGGAGATGAGATTTATAATTCCGCATTGATGATATTTAATAAAAATATAATTGGAATTTATCGGAAATTACATCTATATTATAAAGAGAAATTATGGTTTAAACAAGGAAATGTGTCTTTAAATGTTTTTGAAGTTAAAGGAATTAAAATTGGTATGATGATTTGCTTTGATTGGTTTTTCCCAGAAACGATGCGATCTCTCTCTCTTCTTAAAGCGGATATAATAGCTCATCCTGCAAACTTAGTGCTTCCATATTGCCAGAGCGCTATGATCATCCGTTGTTTAGAGAATAGAGTCTATTCAGTTACGTCCAACAGGATTGGTGAAGAAAAGAGAGGGTCTGATAACTTTATATTCACTGGAGCAAGCCAGATTATCTCATATAATGGCGAAGTGCTTTCCCGAGCACCTAGTGATGAATTATTTTTAGATTTCAGAGATATTGAAGTTAAAAATGCAAGAAATAAAAAGTTAAATGAATATAATGATTTATTTAATGATAGAAGAGTCGATTATTATAGATTATAAAGTCATTCAAATAGGTTTTCTAGTTAAATTTCTTCTCTTAATTTAATAATTTTCTTTTTTAATTTCTTGAGCTGAGAATCTGCATCTGCTAAATTATAAATTAGAAATTTTTCAAGTAATTTTACTGCTTTTTGAAAAAAATGAATGCTATTGATATAGTCTTTATTTTTTTCGTAATTCTCTGCTTTTTCTAGAGCAAAATCTAATTCGACTTTTTTAGTTGTATTATCAAGTTCGAAAATGGTGTTTGAAATTTTATAGATTTGATCCTTCAATTTGAGTTCTTTAGCAATAAAAAGCGCTTTATTATACTCTTTATTAGCAACTTGGTAAGCGCGATCCTTTTCAGCAGTTTTACCTTTTTTCATAAACTCTTTTATTAACTTTTTTGCAGTAAATTCATCTATAGATTCTATATTTGCTTTTAATTGCTCAAGATCGCTATCAGTGATGATAATTGAAGAAATAGGTTTAATTGAGTTAATTTTTTTATGATTAGCTTCTTGTGTTGTTTCAATTTTATTTATTACAGCTTCAAGCTTAGTAGGGACAATTATTTTTCGCTCTAGGAGTTTATTTATTTCAAAGAGAACTATGTCTGCATCAATATTTACAATATTTTTTACTTGATTTAGCAAGCTATTTATAAAGAAGAATGGTTTTGAAATCAAGTGTTCTTTTGCTAAATTATAAATTGCTTTTTGAATAGAAATTTTAGTAATCTTTTTAATTTCATGGGGCGGAATTGAATGAGCTAGAGTCATTGGAAAGACTAAATTTACATTGAATGATTTAACTATATACTCTATCATCTCATCAAAATCGATAGCTCCTGTATCTTGAAATTTCAATAAATCTTCTTTAAAAGTATCTTCAAATTCACCCAAGAATTGAAGCATTTGATATCTCATACTATCACTGGCTTTATGATCAAGTATTAAACAGAGCCTAATATATTCTCCATTTCTTAATAAAATATTAAAACTTTTATACTGAAATTCATAAAAAGGTTGTTCTATAATCGAGCTTGTTCTATTAGGAGATACCTGTTCTGATTCAGAAAAAGTTATATTTGCTTGAATAAATCCACTTAATAATCCAGGATCTATTTCTACTCCTGAAACGGCATAATCTAAAATAGGTAAGCCCGATTCTTTATCCATAATAATAATGTGTTTAATATTTAAAACATCTAAGAATTTCTGCCATATTTGTTCTCTTTCTATTTTTAAGCGCTTTTCATCAGATTCAATTTCAAAGATTCTGAATTCTTGATTGATTTCAAATCCCATAGTTGATAGTCGCTTTTCAATACATTCATAACATGAATTAAGAATTTTAGGACAGTTTAATTTATTATAACCACAATTAAATCCTATACCATTAATGTGAAAATACGGCATCGCTCAACCCCGTAATATCTTGAGTGGATATTACAGTCTTAAATAAAAAAATTACTCTATCAAAATTCTTTACTTCTTTTATAGTAAATTTAAAATTTTTAAATTTTTAGATATTAGAATTTTATAAAAAGATATATCTTAACAATTTTTATTTTGAGAATTTAATTTTAGAATTTCTGTTTTTAGTTCATTTTCTAGAATTTTTTCCATCTCTATTATTTCTAAATACCTTTTTTTAAATGGTGCTTTTCTAAATTCTCTTAAATGTTCCCATTCTTCCCTTTTTATTGTAATATTGCTCTTCATTTCATTTCCAAATAAAATTTATTCTTAAAATAAAAAATAAATGAATCATATTTTAGAGTTATAGGGACCAATATTTATTGAATAGTGAAGAATTTTTAAAAAAAATATTAAGAAAGTATAACTTATTATGAAGAATTTGTTTTATGCATTCTTAATTTCTTCAAAAGATTTTTTATATTCTTCAGGCTTTCCGCCTGCCATGATATGATCAACGTACACCTTCAAACTTTTCAAGAATAAGTCACCAGCTATTCCAAGAACGCTTCTTTGATTTTCTAATTCAAATTCAGTCCATAATATAACCTCTGTTTTATCACCTAGAGGTTTAAAGATATATCCAATTTTTTCCATAGGACTTCCTTCTTGGATAGATGTCATTCTCTCATTTGGAATATTTTCTATTTCTATATTCATTATATCTCCTACGTTTGATTTAATGAAATACTTCTTTGGCTCAAGTTGTTCAACTTCTCTTACTACTATATTCCATATTGGCAAACCCATGTAATCATTTAAGATTCCATAAATTTTTTCAACAGGTGCCTTTAATTCGATTTTTATTTCTAATTTTGGCATTATTTCCTACACTTTTAATAAGAATTTATCAATAATTTATATTCAAGTGTTATTAAATGTTTACTTTTCTATAAAATTTTAAATTTTGAGAGAGAAAAAGTCCTAACCATCAATTTTACCTTAAAATGAATTATATTTCATTTTTAGATTATAACAGCGACAACAAAACAACTCAATATATTTACTATTCCATATTTTAATAAATTCGTCTTTATCATTTACTCCTTTATTCTTCAAAAAGTCTTCAAAAATTAACTCCTTTCCACACCTGAAACAATTTCTTTCCCTAATATGCTTTTCTGAAGATAAATTCAGGAGATTTAAACTTTTATGCTTCATTTCATTGATGATAACTAATTTAAGATTAGAGTGGTTTTTCTATTTTTTAATATTTGATATTGTTCAACTTTTTTTCTTTAATAATTTTATTTATGATAAATAAATTTTTTAAATCACATTACCATATTTCTTATTGAAAAAATGAGTGAAATACCTAATAATTTAAAGAACCAAATTAACACTGCTGCCTATTTTCTTTCCCAAAAAAATCATCCATATGATTCTTTATGTTGGATGCTCGCTGAAAGGGAATTATTTATTCAATTCAACTTTATAAGACCTCAAAAAGAAAAAATAAGAAAACGGGCCGCAAGAATATTTTTTTC
>JAEOSD010000041.1 GCA_016840545.1 Promethearchaeota archaeon | reverse complement strand
TAATCGATACTTTCGAGAAGGTTGTTATGAATGAATTTGATACTAAAAGAAGTACAAGTGAATATATGATTACTGATGATTTTAAAGAATTTAGAGAGGGTGCTTCAGAAATAGATATGTTCCCTAAGGACCTAATAGAACGCTTAGATAAGGTTATTAATGGTGACCCTATTGAAAAAATTGCCTATGACTTAGAGAAAATCAAAAATATGTATAAAATGGAATAATTAACGAAAGATGGGATAATTTGAGAAGAAATTCTTACCCGTTTTAATATGTTTCATTTTTTCAATAAAATTTTCTCGATTTTAGTTTTTACTGAAGGATAAAGAGGTCAAAAGAATTTTGTTTATAAGTACAATATGCAATTAACAATAATGTCCCTTTTTTAGTCATCTTGGATGATTATTTCTATTTTGACATTGAAAATTTCAATACCAAATCAACCTGAATTAAACGACTTATTAGAAAGATCTAATGAATAATATCCGCATATTATAATCATAAATATGTGTTTTCATGGCAATTCATATCACTAGACAATCAAAAGAATTTCGGCCTATTACATGGAGTTATTTGAGGAAGAAATTGAAATTTATAATTCTAAAATGCGATTATTAAGTTGGTTATATGATGAGTTAAAATTACAGGAAGAGCTCTCCAAAGACATTTTAAACGAAAAAGGTCAGAAATTACCTCTTAATTTATAACCATGCAAAGTTATTAAATTGAGTGCAAAATAATTTCTACTATATTATAAAACTTCTTTTTTATAGTATTAATATTACCTTTTGTTGGTAAATGGATGAATAACACGGGATAATTTCCTTTTGCTAAATATAATGCCCAATAATAAATGTAGTTGCAGAGAAAAAGACCAGCATAGCTTGATAACGAAATGTTTTTAGTACTTTTCATATTTGTTATTATTTTTTCTACATTTAGAATACTTTTTAATCTCAAAAATTTTTTAAATTTAACAATTCCTATTCTAAATTTATTTTCATTATCTAATCCGAAAGCTAAATTCCATCCACATCTTTCGATTAAAATTTTTTTTCCTGAATAAATTCCAGTAAGTATTATTAACCTTGGATCAGACTTTAGTATATATAAAGTTCTCTCATAATCTTTAATACTTCCCTTCCAACTTACAGGTAAAACTTTTGTGGTAAATAGAAAACCTTCAAAATTTTCTGGGAAATCCCTCACAATCTTTTCACTAATATTAAGAGGATATTCACCGAACTTTTCAAAACCAGTTAAAATTATCATTATTTAAAAATAAAAAATTAATAAAAAATCAATGAATTAAACGATTTAAGCTAATTTTTGCTTTAGTTTTTCGTTTTCTAGTTTTTCTAGTTTTTTCTCTAAGGTAGCTATATCCTTTTCTTTGACTTTAATCTTAGATTTCTTTTCTTTATCAATATTATTTAATTTATCTTTCAATGCTTTATCTTTCCCTTTAAGTAAATTTTCGTGTTCTTTCTTTAATGATTTCACTTCCACTGTTAATCTATTCCTCTTGGAAACCCATTCATCTGCTTTTTCAATAGCTTCTTTTAGATCTGTTTCAGCAGTATCTAAATTTGATTTTGTATTATGGATTTTGGAATCCCAATCCGCTTCTATCTCTTTCTCGGCATTTGCTTCCTTTTTAGTCATATCTTCTTCAATCCGAGTTATATCATCTTTTAAATCACTAATATTAGTTCTAATTTCTTCTTCAGCCATTTTACATGTTCCTATTTAATTTTTCAATTTTATATTAGGTTGTTTTATTTTTTGTAAGATAAAAATTTTTTTTATTGCACTAATTAATACTCAGTAGATTATTTTTTATTTATCCGACTTTAATAGTCTAGTTTTTCTCCTAATGCCATGCGACATAAATCACTGAGAAAGTAATTTTTTAAACCGCTTCTTACTACTCTTGAACCCAGAGAATCCATGCATGCAGGACAATTATACACACACATTTCTGCTCCGTGTTTTATCATATCATCAACATTCTTTTTCTGAACTTCTCGAGCTAATTTTTTCTTCCCTAATGAAACTATTGTACCAGCGCAGCATAAAGCGTTTTCTCTATCATATTCTCTATCAACTCTTTCAACTCCGATTAATTCACAGACCTTATCAACCCATTCATCTATTGCGGGTGAAAAACGATTAGAACAAGGTCTTTGATAAGCAATTTTCAAATTAAGCTTTTGAATTTCTGATTCGTGTTCTTTTAAATAATGATACAGGTATTCAAAAAGATGGATTGGCTTGAAATCTCCTGGTAATTCTATATTATTCCTGGGACAATAAGAAGTGTAAAAACCATAACATTCATCATGGAAGCATATCATTTCTTTTATGCCTTGAGCTTTAATATTACTAATGATAATTGGTGCTCTCTCACGTATTACTGAATCTTTTGCGTAGTGATGATATAATATATTACAAAAATACGAAAGTCCACTAACATATTGGAGCTTTTCAAATAATTGCCCCTCCATATTCCTCGCATTAGTCTTTGGAAATGCGCATTTGTTTAATACTGGTTTATTCGGATTTATATCTTTCAGTCGTAATTCAGCATGAGGCTTATAACGATTGACAGTCGATTCTAAAATTTGTGGATCAATATTTAAGCTATTATATTTTTCCTGTAATTCTATAATCAAATCAAATGGATGGGATTCATAGGGGCAATACTCATCACACGCAAAACACGTTACGCATTCAGATAATACTCTAGATTCCTCTCCGTTAATCATTTTTCCCATCTCTTGGCGAACATCATCTATATCATTAAAATGAATATATTTACAGCGTGTTAAGCAATTTACCTTCTCACATTCAGCACAATGTGATTTATCAAACATTATTTCATCAATTTTTAAATTATGTTATTTTTAATGAATTATTATTTAAAATGAACGTGAGATATTATATAAATAACATTATTACATATTGTTTTTAGATTCAATCTTTTAAAGTAAATTCCCAAGCACAATAATATTCCTCGGGATGAGAATCTGGAGGGCAACAAATACATTTCGTTTTAATCCGAGAATCAATAGTTTTTGCAAAATCGCCATATTCTACTAATCCAACTGGTTTACATGGAAAATCGGGAAGATTTCGACTCTTTCTTGCAAATTGTACTCGACAATTATTCATTCGAAATATGCATTTTTTTTCTGAGACTTCTACAATTTCTTGAATGTTTATATTTGCATATGCTCTAAATTTAAGAGCTTTAATTAAAGCGGGAATTCCTCCATTTTTAGGAAGATCCAGTAAGATCATTATTCTTTTTGCTTCTATTACTGTAAATCTCTTCCATTGTTTAACGTCAATATCTATTGCTTTTTCGAGTCCGTATTCTTTTTCAACAACTTGAAACCATGTGCCATCAATTGCTAACCAGATTTTAGATAAATGCTCAATATAGTCCAATAACTCTTCTTTAGGTAAATTAACTAAATCTTTTCTCATTTATTTATAGCCTATTTGAAAATGATCACAGATAAATTGAAAAATACAATAAATTTAAAAAACTATATCCTTTTTCTTTTTCTAATTCATTTTTAATGGTACTTGACGAAAGATCTTCATTTTTCTATTCTAAATAATTTAATAACCATTGAACCTCTTTCCTATCCTCTTCATTTAGAAGAAATTTTGCGTCTCTGATTGAAATTATTAATTCTTGATCAAAAAAATCCTTATAGGGGGATTCTCCTGACATTAAAAAAAGTGTCATATAAGCCTTCGCTAATGCTACTACTCCTTCTTTAGAGGAGAGCGCACATTCTTTGAACGTATTAATTACAAATTGTCCTGATCGAATATCTCCTCTAAAGTAATTACCACAGGCAATCCAATATGTATTTGCTTTTTTTATATTTGTGGGATCCACTTTTAATTCGTTCCAGAATCTCTCTAAATCCTCATCTTTCCATTTAATTTTCATTTATCATCAACCTTAGTTAGTTAAATTCTTTTTACAGCAGTGTTTGAGCAAATAACTTTATTTTTTCTCTTATAATTTTTTCTGAAGCAAATCTCGCATCACCAACGTCTAAATCAATTAGTAACATAGGTATTCCTACCTCGTCTCTTAAAGCTTCCCTTAAAATCTGAGGTACACTCCCAAATTGCTTACATCCAATGTGAGAAGTAAAAATAAAACAATCAGCTGAAAAATCTTTTGCTAATTGAACACAATTTTCTATAAAGGGGTAATAAAATTCAGCACTTTGTTTGGTCATTGGAGCTTCCATTGCTTTTTTCGCCATACCATAAAGCATAGTCTCTAAACCTGATTGAGTATTAATTGGATCTGCAAAATTATAATTAAAAATATCAAATAAAATCGACATTCCAAGATGACGATCTAACCATTCACACATGGCTAGGTCAAAAAAGACAATCATATAAGGCCAAATACTTCTAATTTTTTCCTCTCCCGCATGGTGCTCTTTCTTTTTATATCTAAACTTTGCAATTTCTAACATTTGTCTATAGAATTCAAGTTTCTCTTCTCGACCAGCTAGATAAATCTGGGCTGCGGCAGCCATAACATTGAACATATTCTCCACAGGGCAGGGAGTTGCTTTTTTTAATTCAAAAATTTCCATTTCAAGATTGGTTACTTGATTCTCTAATTCTAAAATTTCCTTTAATTTATTATAATTAGGTTCCTGACCAATAATTTTCCCCAATTTTTCTAATCCCAATTTTATTTCCTGAGCATGATATCGATAACTCTTTTCGGCTTTAAGAAACGGTAAATCTGGAGTGATTAAAGGAATTTCTTTATGATACTTAAAAAAGGGATATGAAGCATATGTGTTATCACAAGGGGCAGTAGGAGTGATAATAGCATCAAATTTAAATAAATCATCAAGAGTCATCCCCATAGTACCTTTCTGAGATGTGCAAGTATGAAACGGGTGTCCCCAATGTGTAATCAAATCATAATATGGTTCGGAACCATTAGGTAATAAAGCAGCTAAAAAGTATGATGTTCCTTCAATGCAGACAGGTACACAATCAAAACAATATAAATATTCTGTTGGAAAGGAAAAATGATGGCCAATTATTGGTAACCCTTCTCCAGCTTTAATAATAAAGTCCTCCATAACAGATTTTATATGACCTAAACCCAGCTTTAAAGAGGGAATACCATGTTCTGGAAGAATTCCATCAACTAATCCCTGAGTAGAAGCCACAGCTTCATAAAGCATTTTATATGGAATAATTCGATTTTCCATTTCTACTCTATTAACCATATTTTTACCCCAATTTTTTAATTAATTTTATCAACTTATCTTATGATATTGAAATTTAAATCATTTCTATAAATGCTTCGATACGAGTTTGTAAACGAGTGGTATCAGATTGATAAAATTCTCTATCAATATTCAAAACAGGTATATCTAATTCCTTTAATTCATGTGTAAAAAGCATATTATCGCATCCGTGAAGATCACAATTATTAATTCTCTGTAGAAGAACACCATCAACTTTAGCCCGATTAATTTCTTCTTTTAAAAAATCTAAACGTCTTAAATGATCATCCATCATTCTTGGGCAAGAGAGCCTATAATATAGTCGTTTAGTAATATTCTCTAAGGGATCATCATAATTTACTAATTGTACATCATCATTAAAATTTCGAGTTCCGAAACAAAGAAAATCAGAGGCAATGAAAGCACCTGAGTTTTCAATTAATTGTGTGAAATAAATGTCATCAACAATACTTCCAACTAATAAGATTCTTTTTTTATTACTTACATCTATAGGCTTGCGATTTTTTAAACCATTAATTATTCTATTTAATTCTTGATTAGCGATATCTTTTGAGATTGACGAATTAGCTATATTTATTTGTAAAAACTCACTACCTGTAAGTTTTGGTTTTTCCTGAAGTCTAAGGTTGTGGATATTTCTCAGTAATTTTCTATTCTCATTGTATATATTAATCGACTCTAATAACATTTCATTTGTGATCTCTTTAATTTGGTAGGCTTTTTCCAATTCTTCCTTTAATTCTTCTACTTCCTTCTTATACCATTCAAAACCCTCATCTGTTATTACATGGGGTATTGCTAAGTAAAATTGAGGAACCTTTTTATTGAAATTTTCTCTATTGAATACTTTTAGATTGAATAATTCAAACATTCTACGACTGTGATCGCAACTATTACATACCAGAAATCCATCAAGAAAATCATAGTTTCCTCTAAGCGCTAAATCCAATGTAGCCCTTACAAAAGAGCAAGTAAATCGTACCATATAGATATCTGCTAAATCGGTGTCTTTAGTTCCTGTTGCTCTGATTCTAAAAGGAAGTAATTTAGCAGCGTGAAGTAATTCCTCTGGGATGTAAGTACAGTAATAACCTATCACTTTTTTATTGGATTTCTGCCAATCCTCGATATAAGGATTTAGTATTGAATTTGAAATGTTTAAGAGGGGATCATTTTCTAAACTCATAAAAATTACCCTCTTTTGCGTTTTTTATATACATCATTTTTACCAATCATTAAACATTTCACTAGCCTCAATACTGCTTTAAGAGAACCTTTTATCTTCGCTTTACCTAGAATCAAATATTTTAACAATTTAGCTAATCCAAAGATGTTGCTTTTGGAGCGAATTATATTACTGATTACTTTAAGAATCTTTTCTTCATTAACTGTTATGATGATCTTAGCAATTGAATTACTGGCTTTTTCAACGTGACATTCAAATTTCTGCCTATCTGATGTCAAAATGAAAGTAATATACCCATCTAAATTCTTTAAATATAATTCAACTTCTTGACCCTCTAGTTCTTTTCCAATTTTTTGGAATGGCTCATCTAATCCAAACAAATCTACAAGCATTTTTGCTAATCTTGCAATATTAAGGACTTTTGTTTCTCTAACAAGATTTTCTGCTCTAATATCTCTGTTGATTGTTTTAATAGGCTCCTCTTGTTTAATAGTTTTCACCAATTAATAGCTATTTATTAACCTAAAAATCAGTATAATTTAAAAATACGATTATCATTAATTGAATTTTTTAATTATTTAAAGATTTATATCTCTGAAACCGAATCTCTACAAATATGGAAAATTAATAGAAGGGGAAAGTAAATGGGGAATATTAATCGATAATTCGTTTTTGGGAGTTCTAATTCTTATAGCCACTGCTTTAAGTGTTATTTTTGGATATATTATTTAGTAATAGAAAACTAAATTATAAATTGAAAGAAATAACTAAATGTTATATAAAAATTAATAAAATTTTTGGGTGAAACTAATACGTCTCGAAATGAAAAAGAAATCACCATAAGTGAACAGATGAAAAAATTTTTAATAAAAGGCTTTTATGGATTTAATACAATATTAACGTATGGCCTTGGCCTACGGCTTGGTATTTTCGACTATCTTTACAAACAAGCCAAATCTTTATCTGAAACAACTACCATATCTTCAGTGATTTTTACAATAGAAGAAATTTCTGAAAAACTCAATTTAAATCTAAAATATGTAGATGCTTGGGTTCATATAGGTCTCGAGTGTGGTCTTTTCGAAATCAATGACCCAATTAAAAAAGAAATAAAAACAGCACCACATGTATATAGTTTGTTAATTGATCGTAATCATATGTTTTATGTTGGAGACACTATTGGAGCATTTTATTATCTTGCACCATATCAGGATTCAATACTTGAATATATTAAAGGAGCAGGAAAGTTATCTACTACTGAATTCTATGATGAATATCCTGAAGAAGTAATTAGAGCTACGCAGAAGATGAGTGCTAGAGTTGGATCATTGATTGAGAGGCTCTTTGCTAAGAATTTCAAGGATTTTTGTAGACACTTACGAAAAGATTCTTCTATTCTATCAGTTGGATGCGGTTATGGTTATACTCTAGCAGTTTGGGCAAAAAAGTATAAGAAAGCGAGATTCGTAGGTATTGATATTGATTCTCGAGGGACATCAGCTGCTCAAAGGTTGATAGAAGAAAATAATTGGAGTGATAGAGTTAAAATTCTTGAAATTCCAATTGGTAAATATACTAAACAATCAGAAACGAAGTTTAATCTGATATTACTAAATCAAGTACTTCATGAGATGGAAAATGATAAAGCCTATCGATTAAGTGTTTTCAATGATCTCTATACTTTATTGAAAGATGATGGCATTTTACTTGTTGCAGAGAGTATGATTCACGGAACTCTTGATCCACCAAAAGAATTCCAACTTTTTGATGTTATGCATAAGTTTCTTGAAGCTGATTTTGCAGGTTTTTACGATGAGCAATCTTTTAAACAATTTGTTGATTCTACACCTTTTAATAAGGCAGAGTTCATAAAAGATAAGGGAACTTATTTCTGGGCAGTTCGAAAATAAAAATTCATATATTCAACAGATATAAATCACTTCATTTTTATTAATAGATAGGGGAAGTAAGTGGGAATATATAGCTCGTATTATTTCTCTAATTCTTATAATTAACTAATTTAATATAAAGGGTTTCACTATCTTTACTAAAATATTGAAATATTACTTATTTACAGCTTAAAAAGTTGAAATCAATGGGAAAAACCTTAACTGAAAAAGTTTTAGAACAGCATTTAGTAGAAGGCACTTTGGAAAAAGGTACAGATATAGCAATAAAAATTGATCAAACTCTTACCCAAGATGCTACAGGTACTATAGCTTACCTTCAATTCGAGGCTATGGGTTTAGATCGCGTTCAAACTGAATTATCTGTAAGTTATGTAGATCATAATACGTTACAAACAGACTTTAAAAATCCTGATGATCATAGATACCTTCAGAGTATAGCAACAAGATATGGTCTTTATTTTTCACGACCAGGAAATGGAATTTGTCATCAATTACACTTAGAAAGATTTTCAAGGCCTGGAAAAACTTTACTTGGTTCAGATTCGCATACGCCTACAGGAGGAGGCGTTGGAATGATTGCTATTGGCGCTGGTGGTTTAGATGTGGCAGCAGCAATGGCAGGGGAGTCATTTCGGTTAAGAATGCCGAAAGTTGTTAAAGTTTATCTAACAGGGCAATTACAAGATTTTGTTTCTGCAAAGGATGTCATATTGGAAGTTTTAAGAAGAATTGGTGTTAAAGGAGCGGTTAATAAAGTTTTAGAATACACTGGTCCTGGAATTAAAACATTATCAGTTCCTGAAAGAGGGACCATTACAAATATGGGTACTGAAACCGGAGCTACGACTTCAATCTTTCCTTCTGACGAAATTACTAAACAATTTTTAGAAGCTCAAGAACGTGGAGATCAATGGATTGCTTTAGAACCTGATAAGGATGCTGTATATGATGAAATAATTGAAATAAATCTAAATGAGCTCGAACCACTTATTGCTGAACCACATAGTCCTGGTAATGTTAAAACTGTGAAAGAACTTGAAGGATTAAAGGTAGATCAAGTATGCATCGGTAGTTGTACTAACTCTTCTTTGAGGGATCTCAAAATTGCAGCTAATATGTTAAAAGGAAAAACTATAAACAATAATACTGTTTTAACAGTTTCTCCAGGTTCTCGCCAAGTAGTGGATCATATGATCCATTCGGGAGAAATGGCTTACTTAGTAGAAGCTGGGGCACGGATCTTAGAAAATGCTTGCGGACCTTGTATTGGAATGGGATTAGCCCCCAAAACAGACGCGGTTTCCTTGAGAACTTTTAATCGGAATTTTTTGGGTAGAACTGGTACTAAAAATGCAAAGGCATACTTAGTTAGTCCTGAAACGGCAGCAATGGCTGCAATAGAAGGTATTATTACTGATCCCCGTAAATTTGGTAAATTTCCTCAAATTGATATGCCCATGAAATTTATGGTTAATGATAATATGATTATTCCTCCTATACCTCCAGAAGAGGCTAAAAAGGTAGAAATAGTGAGAGGGCCAAATATTAAACCGTTACCAGAGTTTAATCCAATACCAAAAAAATTAGAAGGTGAACTCCTACTTAAAGTGGGGGATGATGTTACTACTGACCATATAATGCCAGCAGGTGCCAAAATTCTTCCCTTAAGATCTAATATCCCAGAAATCAGTAAATTTGTATTTAGTGTAATTGATGAAAATTTTCATGACGCATCTTTAGAAAAAGGAGGTGGATTTATAGTTGGAGGAGATAATTATGGCCAAGGTTCCAGTAGAGAACATGCCGCAATAGCACCTAAATATTTAGGAATAAAAGCAGTGATCGTTAAGTCTTTCGCACGTATTCACTTAGCAAATCTTATTAACTTTGGTATTGTTCCTTTAACCTTTGTTAACAAAGAAGATTATGATAAAACAGGAAAAGGAGATCATTTTGAAATTGATCTTACAACCTTAGAAACAGGAAGGATAACTTTAAAAAACTTAACTAAAAAAATTGAAATTCCATTAACTCATTCTCTTAGTCAAACTGAAATTGAAGAATTGAAGGCTGGTGGGAAACTTACATTAATTAAACAAAAACATGCCAATTAATATTTAAATTACCTTTTTTTTGCTTTCTAAATTTTTTTATGTGAATTATATGCCAAAGAAAAAGTTGATATTAGATCCCAAGAAGAGATTTTCTTCTCGAGTGGAAAATTACATTAAATATCGTCCAACTTATCCTTCTGAAATTGTAAAATATTTAAAGGAAATAGATATTTTAAAAGACGATTCAGTTATAGCAGATATTGGTTCAGGTACAGGTATCTTAAGTGAAGTTTTCTTAAAAAACGGAAATATTGTACATGGGATTGAACCAAATGCAGATATGAGAAATGCAGCTGAGAAACTATTAGAAACCTATTCGAATTTCATAAGTATAGATGGTTCAGCTGAAACTACTAATTTAAAGGCAAAAAGTATTAACATAATAACCGTTGGTCAAGCATTTCACTGGTTTGATATTAAACAAACCCAAAAAGAATTTAAAAGAATACTTAAAGAAGAAGGATATGTTGTTTTAATTTGGAATAATCGCAAGAAATCAGGTTACGGATTTTCGACTGAATATGAAAAATTTATCCTAAAGTATGGAAAAGATTATAAATTTACACGTAAAGATAAGACGAATATCAATAACTTCTTTAAATATGAAAAAAAAGTGTTTTCCAATTATCAAGATTTTGATTTTGAAGGTTTAAAGGGGCGATTATTATCAGCGTCTTATATTCCCCTTGAAGATAGCCCCGAATATGGGGATATGATAAAGGAATTAGAAAGTATTTTTGATAAATATCACCAAAATGGGATTATAAGACTTGAATATGATACAGAAGTGTATTATGGAAATCTTTAAGGACAATATTTAAGAAATTTTATTAGTTTCTTTAGATTTAAACTCCTTACTAATTATTTAAGCTAATACAAAATGACTCTTAAAGAATTAGGTATCAAGCATAAAAAAATAGATAAATTATATGTAGGATATATTAACTTTAGAGGCGAGATACCAGATATTCCAGCAAAAATTGAAGATTTTTATAAAAAGATTAAGGATCATGCTACTGGCCCCCCTATCGCAATTATTGATTATGGTGTTTATAGTGAAGGAGGAAAGGATATAGATATTTGTTTTCCACTTAAAGAAGGGAAGGAACTTATCGGTATAAATACAAAATATCTTAAGAGTATTAAGATATTGTCCATAATGCATCAGGGTACATCTGATTCTTTAAGTGAAACATATCAAAAAATATCTAACTATACAGATGAGCATATGATTTCTGGTACATCATGGCTAAGACTTGTTTATCATAGTTATAATCGAAAAAATCCAAAAGATAATCAAATAGAAATTCAGCATAATTTGCATAAATGGGAAGATAGATTAGAAAGAAGTATAGATGGAATTCTAGGGAATAATATTAAGAATGAAATCATGAAAAACAGAGAATTATTATTTACAGTTGAGTCTTCCCGTAAAGATCGAACCTTATGGCTAAAACATACATTAAATCGATTAGATAAATTCGCTAGTGACGATCAGAAATATGAAATAGTATCCCGTTGTGCTCATGAATTCTCTCCTAAACGCATTGAGTATATGAAGATCATTTATGAAAAAACTGGAGATGTTGATGAAGTTATAAAGGAAATGCAAAAAGATTATGCATGGTACGAAAATCCAATACGTAAAGGGAATATAATATATATAACTAAAATCCCTGTGAATCCAGAAGGATATGAAAAAGCTGAGACTTTGGAAGAGAAGAAAAAAAATTACTGCCATTGTCGATTTATTAATGAGAACTTAGATAAAGATATCTCTCCAACTTTTTGCTATTGTGGTACTGGCTGGTATCGACAACAGTGGGAAGGAATACTCGGAAAACCAATAAAGATTAAAATATTAAAATCACTTCTTAAGGGAGATGAAACCTGTGAAGTTGCTATTCAACTCCCTGCAGAACTAAAATATGATCGATGAAAATTACTAGAGCCAATATAATGCTTCCTTAAAATGAGAATAAAAATAGATATTAATATATTTAAAAAAAGCTACTGGTCCTCAGTTTTATATATACAATTATTGTAAAATAGAAGAAGAAATATCCTTTAGAGTTTGACAATTTGTCATTTTCATCGCTTTTGCTAATGTTTTTCTCATGTAATCCATATGGATTTTTACTCCTTCAATTCCAGCTCCAACCGCGGCTCTAACTATATCTCGCCCTAGTAATACTGATTCTGCTCCTAAGGCTAGCATTTTAAGTACATCATAACCGGTTCTAACTCCCCCATCTATAACAATTTTTGTTTTCCCTTTTAATTTTGCAGCGATATTAGGTAAGACTTCTGCGGTTCCTGGAGTGTGATCTAGGACTCTTCCACCATGATTAGACACAACAATTGCAGAAGCTCCTGCTTCATGAGCCAGCAGAGCATCTTCAAGACACATGACTCCCTTAATAATAACTGGTAATTTCGTAGCAGAAACAAGTTCTTTGATTTCCCCGATATTTTTTCGATATACAGGTTTATTATGGCTAGCCATGGCAAACGATCCACAACCATCTATATCAATACCAACAGCAATACTTCCAACTTCTTCAGCTTTTTTGAAAAATTTTACGATTGTTTCTTGATCCCTTGGTTTTACTATTTTAACTCCCCAACCATCAGCTTCAGCAATAGCATTAATTCCATATGAATTTTCAATTGAATATGTATAAGTATCCCCTCTCCAACCTACTGTTCCAGCTTTTTTACATCCAAATACAACAGAACAGCAAAACTCTTGTTCTGTAATTACTTTTTCACCACCAAAACTATTCACCCCTGCAACACTTGCTCCCATTATGGGCATACTTAACTTATTTCCAAAGAAATCATAAGAAGTATCAGGTTCAAAATGTTCTCCAATTAGTTGCATTTTCAGATTGATTTTCCTTAATGCTATTACATTATTATTAAAGCCAGCTCCGCTTCCAATTCCGCCAAAATTCAGGGATCTACCATAACTCTGACCTTGACAGATTCTCATTGAATCTCCGTCACAAATTTTATAAACTCCGCAAATTCCCATCATTTTCTTCCTTGCTTCTTCACGGATTTCTTCTAAGGTTAAATTTTCAGACAATGTCTATTCACCTCATTATACCATCTTTTTAGGATCTAAAAGTTTATCTATATCTTCTTCAAATTTTAAACCCATCTCGCCAATTACTTCTTTAATATTTTTATTTTCATCATAGGCTTTCATTGCAATAGCAGAACATTTATCATATCCAAGTATTGGTATCAAATTTGTAACAATCATCAGTAATCTCTCAAGTTGAGAAGTAATCTGAACTTTGTTAACTTTTATATCCAATAAACAATTTTCAATAAATGAGTTAACACCATTACTTAGAATTTCGATTGAGTTAAGTAAATTAACAATCATAATAGGTTTACAGACATTTAGGTCTAAAATACTACCATAAGCTTCGGCAAATGAAACAACTGAATCGCTTCCAATGATTTGTAAACAAACTTGGATTAGTGCCTCTGATTGGGTTGGATTAACTTTCCCAGGCATTATAGAAGACCCTGGTTCATTTTGGGGCAAAATTAATTCAGATAAACCTGTTCTTGGACCACTACCCATCCATCTAATATCATTTGCCATTTTTAATAAGGAAAGAGCAAGCAATCTAATACCACTGCTTGCATTAACAATAGTATTATGAGAAGAAATACCTTCGGCCTTGATAGGATTGACTTTAAAGGGCATATTAGTTATTTTTAAAAGGTGATTAACTGCAAGTTCAGAAAATTTTTCATGAGCACTTAATCCTGTTCCTACTGCTGTACCTCCTATAGGAATATAATATAGTTCTTCGCATACCTTTTTTAATCTTTCTTTATTTATTTCAATTTGTTTTTTATAAACTTCAAATTCTAATGATAAAGGTATAGGTACAGCATCTTGAAGATGAGTTCTTCCAACCTTAATAATATCCTTGAACTCCTCAATTTTTTTTGATAAAGATTCTTTCAATCTGTCAAGAGAAGGCATCAATTTTTCACTTATCATATGTAAGGCAGATATATGCATGGTGCTAGGAATTACATCGTTAGAGGACTGTCCTTTATTCACGTGATCGTTTGGATGCACAGGCTTCTTTTGACCCATTGGATGCCCAAGTATTTGATTTGCTCTATTAGCTAATACTTCATTCATATTCATGTTTGTCTGTGTACCGCTCCCTGTTTGAAAGATATCAATTGGAAATTGATTTAAATATTTATTTTCTTCTAAAATTTCATTTATTACTTTAAGAATAGCTTCACCAATATCATTATTAATTAACTTAAGGTCAAGATTAGCTAAAAGGCATGCCTTCTTTACTTGTGCCAATGAGATAATAAATATTTCAGGAAAAGTTTTACCACTTATTTTAAAATTTTTTATAGCCCTTTGAGTATTAATACCCCAAAAAACATCGTTAGGAACTTGTATTTCGCCCAATAGATCTTTTTCTATACGATAATCCAAGATTTTCTCAACACTCATATAATTATTAATAAGTTAATAAGGTTCAAAACTATAAAAAAAGTTTATATTAATAGGCTAAAAATTCTATTTTGTAAAATTCAATTTTTACTTAATTTTTTTAACTATTTTTTGTAGAATGTTTGATATTTTATAATGCGAACATAGAAATGACTAGATTTTCCTGTTAATTTAATAAAAGATTACAAAAAATAAAAGGTGAAAATATTGGAAGAATTAGCAGAAGTGGAAGAAAAAAGTGAGATTAAAGAAACAGAAGAAGAACCTAAAACAAGATATATTATTCCAGAGTTATGCATGTATGATAATGAAGAAAGTAATGGCTATATAATTGAAGTAATATTACCTGGTGTAGAGAAAGACACAATTAAGCTTAAAATGAATAAGGACAATTTAATCGTTTATGGTGAAGCTGATACATTAAAATATGGTGGTCTTTTTCAATTATGTTGTCCAGTGAATCCGGAGAAAGCTAAATCAACCTATAAGAATGGATTGTTAAAGATTGAAGTTCCTTATTTAGACGCATTGAAAGATACTGTTGAAATCGAAATAGAATAATTTTTTTTTCCTTTTTTTTAATTTATTAAAATTATGTTTCCTATATTACTGAATCAGTAAGGAAATAGGATATTAATTATATAGGTTTTAATTTCCTAATTTTTAATGACTCGAGAATAAATATTGCCATCCCCAAAATCAAGAAAATCAATAAAAATAAACTAATAGGGTCAGTTATAAATTCATTCCCACTAATTACGGCAAGGATAAAATACACAATAAAACCCAATACATAGATGATTAAATATAAAGAGATTCGGGGGATTACCCGATTGCCAATACGTATAAAAAACTTTAATACCCCAGTTTTTATTTCTTCATTTAATGAATATTTCCCTTCTTCAGAGTTTTTCGATATTACTCCAGCTTCCAATAATTTAGTTATTTGATAAGAAACTGTTCCAGGAGAGGATAAATTCAATGCTTTCTGAATCTCCCTAACGCCAGCATGATCATGAGTAAAGATATACCAATAAATTTGAAGCGTTTTGCCTTGCAGTAAATCTTCAGGTATTTCTGTTATAACTTCTTTTTTAGGTTTAGTAGGTTTATAAATAATTGCGTCAATTTCAGATTTCTGTAATATATTAATCCCCAAGATCATAAAACCATAAACAATAAAGACAATTATGGAGAAATATAGATAGAACACAATGTTTGCTTGACTTATTACTCCTTGGAAATACATTATTAAAAATATGATTGTTATTATCCCATGCAGAATAGTAAGATAATGTAAAATTTTTTTAAGAAAATAGCTTATAATGTTTTTTGAATAAGTTTTTCGAGATTTAACCTCTGTAGAACTTTCATCCTTATATTCTACTTCTTTAAATACCATTGTAAATCCAAATCCTCCTTAATATTGTTTATCCATTTTCAGTTTTTAAACATTATTAAAATCTTTTTTATTATGTAACTTGCTATTCATAGCTGTTCAAAAGTTTGAACACGTCAATGTTTTTAAATTGAAGAATAATCTATATTTGTGAAGACTAAATTAAAAAGTTTATAAAAAAAGTCTATTTCCAAATGAGTACGACTGAACTATCAAGAGGGATTAGAGAGAATGATGAACTTATAAAGCTAAAGAATAAACAGCTTTTTAGCATTATTGCTATGTTTATAATTATCTCTTTAAGTTTTGTATTGAGTAAGAATTTCATATACGGAAAGGCTACAATTAAGCATACATCGTTCTATCCTAGATATTTCATAATATTTGATGATTCAACTGTATTTGATATAGCCAATCCCAATGATTACCCTGAATATATGAAAAATGGTTTAGAAGTAAACGCTATTGGAATATTTCATGCAAGTGGAATATATAATCCTAGCATATATTTACTTCATGTTGTAGAGCCTAATGAATTCCCCCCCATTTCTTTGATATTGTTAAAATTGGCCGCAATATTCTTCGTTTGTTTAATTGGTGTTTTTGGAATTCTATATTTAATATTTAAAATGTTGATGTTTAAAGATAAAAGAATTTATCTAAAAAGTTCGAAAATCAGTAAAAAACTTACTAATGAAAGATAAATTTTAGTTATTTATAATTCTCTAAATCATAGATTTAATTCTTTTAATGCTTCCTCTACATCATAATTTTTATGAACAATCAGAAATAGAGCTTTTACAACTTTTGTAGGATCGTCTGCTTGGAAAACATTTCTTCCATATGCAACACCAGCTCCTCCTACATCTATTGACTGTTTAGTAATCTCAAGAATTCCTCTGATCCCTGCCTTTTCTCCTCCTGCGATTATCACAGGCGCCATACATCCATCAACCACTTCTTTAAAAGAATCAGGGTCTCCAGTCCAATTTGTCTTGACAATATCCGCACCTAGCTCAGCAGCAACCCTAGCAGCTATTTTAACCACTTCAACATTAAATTCATCATCAATATTTTCCCCTCTTGGATAGATCATAGCTAGAAGTGGCATTCCAAGATCTCGACATTCTCTTGATACTCTTCCTAAAGTTTCAAGCATTTCTGGATCTGATGTTGTTCCAATATTAATATGAATTGACACACCGTCCGCCCCAAATTTAACAGCTTCTAGCACAGTATTTACCAGAACTTTATAATTTGCATCAGGACTTAATGAAGTCGACCCAGATAAATGTAAAATTAAGCCAATATCTGGTCCGTAGCCTCTATGAGCATATAAAGGGATTCCAACATGACCTAAAACAGCGTTAGCTCCACCAAGAGCAATCTTATTAACCATTTCTCCTATTTGTTTTTCGATTCCTTTAATTGGTCCAACAGTTAATCCATGATCCATAGGAATAATAATAGTCCTATTTGTTTCTCTGTTAATTATTCTTTCTAATCTAATTTTCTTACCTATATATCCAGACAATTTTAAATTTCCCTCATATTGTATTTCAATCTATAAAGAATATTAGTACCTTTAATAAATCTATCTTTTATATCCCCAAGAGATTAATTTGATATAATTTAAGTTTAATCGAAGCGATTCTTTTTCAAAAATGGTTTAAAGGGTTGGCCCAATAAACTTATAGACCCATTTCTTGCAATTTTTGCATCATTTCTTGCTTTTTCTTACCTTTTAAATCGTACCATTTAAGAAATATTAGTGCTGATATTAGACAAAAAATGAAAGGAAAAAAGCCTTGAATCAAACGGAGTCCTATTAATGCCTCATTGCTATGGATTAAGCTATTTGGATCATAAACCGTTATAGCATGAATTATTGCTATGATAAAACTTTGAATTAATAAGGTAGATCTAACAAAAATATTTCTAATTCCTATTAATGTAGCTTGATGATGTTTTTTAGTTTTCACAGCTATTTCATCATAGCAATCTGCTAAAACAGGTGATAGCATAATCATATACATCGCAATTGCTACACCATTAAAAGAACTAATTACATAGAATTCTAATGCATTCGTGATAAATAAATTCAGATATAAACTAAGACCAAAGACTGCTAATCCTATTGAATAAACATTAGAATGCCCAATTTTTTTTGCTAGGAGAGCCCAAAAAGGCATTGATAATAATGAGGAAGTCAGTGTTATAACTGCCCCGATTGATCTAATTTGTTGTGCTTCTTGTAAAACATCATCTACAAAGTTTACAGCGTTCATGCTCGTTAAACCAATTGATATCATGAATGCAATGTATGTAAAAAGAGCTAACATAAAATTTTTTTGGTTAAGCATTGTTTTCATTGTTCGAAAAAAAGGAATTTTTTCCGCGGTTTCATAACCCATTATAAACCTTTCTTTTATCTCATCAGATTCTTTTGAACCAGGTAAAAAAATTATTAAAGATATCCCTAAGAGTATACTACTTATTAATGCGGCTATTATAAATGTGGTTGGATTTCCAGGATCTATTATTTGAGACCAGATTGTTATTGCTAAAAAATTCGCTAAAAAAGTGAAAAGTTGAGTGAAAAAACCCGCTCTTCTTCGTGTAGTATCACTTCTAAAATGGGCAGCAAATGCTCCAAAAGAATGTGTTTGAAAAAGTGAATTGAACATATCAAATATGCATACAATTAATAAATAATATAATAAAATTGAC
>JAEOSD010000167.1 GCA_016840545.1 Promethearchaeota archaeon | reverse complement strand
ATCTCTCAAAACAGTTGCTTTTAATGCACCAATTTTTCTTAAAGATTCGAGGGCTTTCTGTGCTCTAAACTGCTGGATTATAACAGTTATAGAGTTTAGGAAAACTACGATGAAGGTAATTATTGTTGATGCTGGAGAACCTAGGAGAAATACGATAATTCCAGAAATTAGTAAGATAACTATCAGAAAATTAAAAATAGGAGCTAAATAAATTTTCCAAATGGATTTTTTAATTTTAGGTAATTCATTATATCCATATCTAGAATAATATAGTTCTAAATCAGATAATTTTAACCCTGTTTCTTTATCCGTATTAAACTCTTTAATTAACTCATTAATAGATTTCGTATAATAGTTATTATTAGCTAAATGAATTTGAGACATTGTTTTATTATTAAGATAATTAACTTTATTGAATAATTATAATTATAGAATTCACCCTTATTAATTATTTATCCTTCAAAATGAGTTGTAGTTTTTAAACGAATTCTACCTGCTCTGTTTGAGGATCCCCTAAAATATCTTTTAATACATTAAATTTTTTTCTAATTGTAGTACTTGAAAATTTGCTGGTTTCTTCAATAAGATTTTGGGTAAATATTTTCTTATTATCTAAAGTCTGACCGACATAATAAATTAATCCTGCTGTAAATGCTTTATAATTGAGGTTTTGTATTTGAGAATAAGAAATCTTGTTTAGTAATTCAGCTGCTAATAGTTGCATATCGATTTTTAATTTTTCATATTCAGATTTATTTGAAAAATGGGTTTTTATCTTATCATAACTAATACTATTGAGATCTTTTTGGAATAATATTTTTATTTTTCCCTTAATTTCACGCTCTAATGTACCTTCATCTTTAACGCTCTTATCAAATAATTGTTCAGTTCTTTTTACTTTAAGCATTGCATTATTAAGCATTTTTTTATTAATTTTATGACCTAATTCTCCGGCAACCTTTATATATTCCTCTATCCTAATATGTGTTGTGTCTTTTATCTCCATCCAAACAATTGCTAAAAAAATAATTACCATATTTTGATATGTATGCCTATGGTATTTGTTATATCTGAGATATCGATTTTTGATCCTTTGATTTTTTACTTTATTAATATTCAATCCTATTCCATAAGTCTTAAGCAATTCAATTGTTTTTTTTTGTTCAGAAAAACTAGTTTTATAATCTCTAAACCATTTATTTAATGTTTGAATTTGGTCATACTTTTGTTTGATTTTTGGATCTTGCATTGCTTTTGAATCTCCAAACCGTATTTTGCGTTCATACTCCAATTGTGATTCCGAAAAAATTTTATTAGAAGGAGATGTTTCAAAATCTATTCGCTCATCTAATATAAGTCCACAATCTTTACAAACAAGATATCCACCATCTTGTTCTACGTTATGGTGTTCACATTTAGAGTTTTCAGAGGATTGTTCTCTTTTTTTTTTCAAAAATAGCTCAATCTAATAATTTTTTAAAATAATTTGACATTATTTCAAAAAGAATAATATGTTAAAATTATATTTAAATTTTTATAAAATGTCATCAAAATAAATAATATAAATAACTTTTCAAATAATTATCAAAACTTGAATAAAACTGGGAGTTTAAATATGGAAAAAGATACTATTTTAAAATTTTTAACCTATTTTAACATAACTTTTACAATAGTAATTTTAATTGAATTTATTGTTATAATTTTATTTAGCACGTTAATTGAACTAAATTTAGGACCTTATACCATAAATATAATTACCATGATATTTGCTTCAGGATTTACTTCATTAGATGTAATATTAGAATGGATATTATTACTTACGGCTATTTGTGGGTTTTTAGTTTTAAATATTGCCTTACTGATTATTTCTATAAAAAAGAAGAAAGAGGGTATTTTATTAGCAAAATTCCTCCTTATGATTGGAATGTTTTTTCTAATCTCCGGTTTTATTAAACTATTTTCTATTTATATTTTAGCTAATAGTGTAATTCAATATAATAGTAGTTCAATTGTTTTTCAAACAGCTCTCTACACAGATTCTATAACACCATTTTTAGGTGCTGTAATGTGGATTTATATTTCGGCAGTAACAATGAGTATCTTAGTCTCAGGGCTTTTTTTTGGCGGAATTGGACTTAAAACCATGTTAAAAATGGAAGAAAAAAGTACTAGTTAAAATTATTAAAAAATTTAAAAAAAAGTCTTAAAATATTCAGGATAATTTACTTTTAATTTGTTTTGCTCTACTTCTTAAAGTAACTTCTGTTATTTTTGCTATTTCTGCTACTAAACTCTGTGTTTTTCGAATTGAGCCATCTTTAGCAGCAATATAGATACATGCTGCTGCTAATCCTTTTGGATCTTTACCTGTGCGTTTCAATCCATTACTAGATGCTGTTCTTAGCATTTCTATTGCGTTTTTTTGAATACTCATAGGTAAATCTAATTCATTTCCAAATCGATAAACTAAACTTTCTGCAGTAATAGGTTGATATCGTAATCCTAATTCAGGTAATACTTCACGAATTATCATAGCTAAACTTCTATGAACCGTTCTTCTAGGTGTTAATGAAGCTTCGCATAATTCATCTAATAAACGAGGAAAATCATGCACTCTTATCGCAGCATATAAAGATCCTGCTATAAATCCATTAATTGAACGCCCCATAGTTAGTTTTTTCTTCGCAACAATACTATATACTTTCCAAGCTGTTTCACTGATGTATTCTGGAATATTTAATTTAGATGTAAGCATTTTTAATTTAGGTTTAGCTTCCCAAAAATTCCTTTCAATGCTTGAAATTAATGAATTTTGAATTTTTGATAATCTCGAAAAAAGAGCTTGCTCTTTAGGACCAATTGATTTTCCTTTAGAATCCGTCTTTGTAGTGGGTAACATAGTTCTAGGACCAAAATCTCTCCACCTGGGTTCAGTCCTACGTCTAGTTTGAACTTCTTCAGCTGTATAAGCCCTTCTTTCATTTCCAACATAAGTTCTTTCTAAAATCATTCCACAATTTAAACAAACTTTATTTCCATCTCTCTCTTCGATACTTGGATTTTCACAGCATTCACAAATTTGTAAATTATCATCTAATTTATTGTTTTTTAGAAGATCTCGATAGCTATTATGCATGATAACTCACTGTGAATAAAGTGTTAAGAATGATATTCATTTTAAGAAAACTTTTATTAAAGAATTAGATATTATTATTCCTTTAATATTAACATATTATCCTAGTCGCATTAATAAACCTTTGCCCTAAATTGTATACGTCTCTGAAAGTAATCTCCCATAATATTCCCATTTTATTGAAATTTTTCAATATACTATTAAAAGCGACTATTAAAAGTTATAAAAATTTTAATTAATTAATGAATAGATTCATTAATCAAATTACCAATTTAAGGGGATATTATTGGATTTTTATGATGTTGTGAAAAAAAGAAGAAGTTATCGGTTTTACAAACCTAATATGATTCCTGAAAAAGATAAAGTGGAAAGAATTCTAAATGCCGCCAGATTAGCTCCAACATGGGCAAATATGCAAGGAGTGCATTATATCGTAGTTCAAAATCCTGAGAAAGTTAAGATGATATGGAAAGCTATAGACCAAAAAGATAAATTTTCTAATGCACCTATTTTTATCGTGGGTATTATAAAAGAAACAGCTTCAGGGATTAATAAGGCTGGTATTAAATATTATACCTTAGATTTTGGAATTTGCTTTGAACATTTAATATTAGCAGCAACCGTAGAGGGTTTGGCAACGTGTTGGATTGGTATCTTTGACGAGGAAAAAATTAAAGAGATCTTGGAAATTCCAAAAAAGTATCGAGTGTTAGGCATAACTCCATTAGGTTATATAATCAAAGAAAAAGGGGAAGTTTCGGATAGATTTTCTCTGGAAAAAATCGTTCATTATGATAAATATTAATCTTTTTTAACACAATCTTGAAAAGAAAAAGTAAAATAATTAAAAATTCTATCCTATTTATGAAAATCATTAGGATTAATCTAAAATCCAATAAAATAAATTCTGAAGAAATATCTAGAGATTCAAAATATTTTTTATTAGGAGGACGAGGATTAACTTCTCAAATAGTTAATGATGAAGTTCCTCCCAATTGTGATCCTTTAGGATCAAAGAATAAACTCATAATAGCAAATGGGATTCTGACTGGAAGTCCATTTCCAAATTCTGCTCGTACTTCTATAGGTGCTAAAAGCCCTTTAACAAATGGTATAAAGGAAGCAAATGTAGGTGGTCGTCCTGCAATGATGTTAGCCAGGTATGGAATCAGAGCCATAGTATTGGAAAATCAATCACCAAATCTGAAAATCATCTCAATTCAAGAGAATCAAATAAAAATACTCCCAGCGGAAGAATATAAGGGCTTAGGAAATTATGAACTTCACAAAAAACTTAGGAACAAATATGGGGATAAGATCGGAATCTATTCTATCGGTCCTGCTGGTGAATTCATGATGAGAGCGGCAAGTGTAGCTGCAAATGATTTAGAAGGATATCCAAGTAGACATGCTGCTCGAGGAGGTTTAGGTGCTATTATGGGTTCAAAAAATATTAAAGCTATTGTTATAATTCCCCCAAAAATATCACAAACTAAAATTCATGATATTAAAAAATTTAGGGAAGTCTCAAAACCATTTGCTCAAAATTTAGCAAATACTAAACAAGTTTTTTCCGCATTTGGAACTTCATTAATGATGAGACCTATGAATGAGTATGGGGGAATACCCACAAAAAATTTCCGTATGGGCTCATTTGATAAAATTGAAAATATTACAGGCGAAAAACTTCATGAGATTGTAACTGCAAGAGGAGGTAAGAAAAGATTAGCTTGTATTCCTACATGTGTAATTAAATGTTCTAATTTAGTACTTGATAAAAATGGAAATCATATTACCTCCAGTCTTGAATATGAGACTATGGCTTTAAATGGAACCAATCTTCTAATTGATGACATCGACAGCTTAGCAAAAATTGATCGTTTATGCGACGATATTGGGATAGATACGATTGAATATGGAGGAACTGTTGGCGTTGCAATGGATTGTGGAAAGGTTGATTGGGGAAATGCGGAAAGAGTCTTTGAAATTTTAGATAAAGAAATTAGAAATAACACCGCCGAAGGCCAATTATACGGAAATGGAGTTAAAATAATTGGGGAAACCTTGAAAGCGAAAAGAATACCTGAAATAAAAGGTCAAGGAATCTCCGCTTATGACTGTCGAGTATTTAAAGCAATGGGAGTTACATATGCAACCTCACCTATGGGAGCAGATCATACATCTGGTGCAGCAATTGCTGGAAGAGTTGCAAGCCAGCATAAAAACTATGGAGAATTAACTAAAAATGAAAATAAATTTGAGTTATCTTTTGAACTACAGATTTATACAGCAATATTAGATTCAATGGGTTGCTGTTATTTCATAGGACCGAGTTATGAAAATATGGAAATCTTAGCCAATGCAATTAATGCTATGTATAACTTAACTCTAAAGAGAGAGGATGTAATTAAAATTGGTATTAATATCATAAGAACTGAACTTGAATTCAACGAGAAAGCAGGAATTACTCAAGAAATGAACGACATTCCAGAATTTTTCAGAGCAGAATCCTCAGAACCAACAGGATTAAAATACTCTTTTGATAAAGACGATTTAAAAGCCTTTTGGGGTAGATTAGATACACATGAGTTTTAATCATTTACCTTTCTTTTTCCTATTTCGAAGCATTGCATGATGATAAAAATCAGAATTGGGAACCTTATTTTTACCAATGAGTTTAAATCCGAAATGCTCATAAAATTTTATATTTCTTTCATTTTCAGTATGTAAGTAGCATGATAAGTTTTGTTC
>JAEOSD010000166.1 GCA_016840545.1 Promethearchaeota archaeon | reverse complement strand
TAAAGTTAATATAGTCTACCAATATCTACTTTAAAATAATAATTGTAATTGGTCTTATTATATTTATTTGATTTTCCTAGGAAAAATTAGAATTTATTTTAAACAGTCTAAATAGAGGTAAATTTTAGAAAATTAACCTCCGGAGATAGGAAAGGATAGATAAAGTTTATCTCCATCATTTAATTTTGTTTTATAATTTTTCAAGTATGTAATATTTTTACCATTAAGAAGTATCACCATTATAGGATTAAGCTTTTTTTTATTTTTACTTAGGATGCTTCCATCTAATTTTTCTCTATATTCCTCTAAAAATTGAGAAATTATCTCACCGACAGTTTTACCTTCATATTCAAGGGTGTTCTTTTTAATTTTTAAGACGAACATGTTCAATAAATTTAAAGTAACTTTAGCCATAAAATTTCACCAGCGCTTGTTGGTAAGAAATGCTTATTTTACTAATGTTTATTCTATTTCTTATAAAAGTTAATTCATTTTTAATATTTTTTCTAATAAAAAGTAAATATGTTAAAAGATTTTAATATGCTCAATATTTTGAAGATTTTGTTGAATCAAATCACTTAATTCTAAGGATTGATATAATTCTTTTAATCTTTTCAAATCAAATTCTTGATTTTTAGGTTTAAAATCACAATAGTCAAATTCTTTTAGATTAGGTGAAATTTTTTTGCTTAAATCATCAATTTCATTCAAGTCTAATCCAATTAGAGGAGTAAAAATTGGATAAATTGAAAACAAGTAATTTAATGCAATTGAATTAAGATCAACATAATCAGGACATAGTGTTGAATTATTCAAACTAACTCCGTCAGTTATAGCTCTGATATTAGTATTAGAAGTTCGACTTTCTATTAATTTTGATAAAATTTCAAGTCTTACTAACTTACAAATTCCACAAAGATACTTCTTACTTTGGATTTTTCTTTCCACAAATTGTATAATATTAACAATATTGATTTTTTCTAATGAAAATTTGAAAAATGGAACATATTGGGCTAACTCTTTCCAATTTGATTTCCAAATATTAAAGATAATCTTATTATGCGTTATTTCAAATAAAACTGGATATACTACACAGCCTCTTTTCATTAATAGAAAACTAGAAATTAGATCGTTTAACCTTCCAATATCCATTACTACGACTTTTTTTTGATTTTCAATAGGTAACCCTCCCCAATTACTTTTGATAATATCAGTAAATATATATGAGAAATCATCTCTAATTTCCACAAAAATAACTTTTTTCGGAGATGTTAAATTTACTTTTAACTCCAAATTCGAAAAAGTATCAAGAATTGTTTTTCCAACAATTTTTGCCACGTCCATAGAAGTATAATCATGTTTCCCAGACCTTTTAACTCGTATTGCAAATGTATCATCTTTTTTCAATATATGGTTACCTACTTCAATAGCTCTTTCACATATGTTTTCCAGTCGATTCGATGTTCGTAAAGCAGGACTAGCTGAATAAATTCCAAAAACATTTTTTAATACCTCTAGTGCTCTAGGTATATCCTCATTTTTGAAGAAAAAGAGGACACGAGAAGAATCCTTACTTAACTGATATTTATGAAAGGTGATACTTCTCTTTTTTAACATTTTTTTAATGTTATTTATTAAAATTTTTAGCATTCGTATCTTTACTTTCTGGGATTTTAGCCAAATCTCCCCATAACGAATAAGAATCAAGTTATACTGTTTTAGAATATATGAATTTTCCATATTATGATAATAAATTTCTACTAATCTTTATAAATTCTGATTTGAGAAATATCTGACATTAATGAATTTCAAATTATAACTGAAATGTAGTAATTTCCTATAAGTTTTATTTCTCCAGTTTTTAAATTGTGTTGTTTCAATACAACTAAGCCCTTTTCAAAGATCTCTATTTCAATAAAAACAGGATCAAAATGTTTAGAACCAATATTCCCTCCATTTGAAAATACTGTATTCTCAATTTTAACATTAAATGATATACTTGGAGAACTATTTAAAACTAAATCCAATTGAGAGCGTGCAAATTGAGATAAAACATCTCCCGAATCTATCAATTCAGTCCTCCAAACGCTTAATGGAGTAGGAATTAAGGTATGGAAACAACAAACTCCAAATATTTTCTCATGACTTAAAGAGAGTACTTTCTCAATAAAATTATTTAATCGTTTTCGTCCAATAAATCCATCAGTAGAATCGATTCTAGTTGAATTAAGCCCCTGAAAATACAATTTATCATTTTCATACAATGGATCAAATTCACCGATGTATTGACTCCAATGTTCCCATGCTGGAGGTTTTGAATCAGTATATCCTGGAACAACTAAATATGGGTGGTTTAATTGATTTAATTTTTCTTTTGCAATTTTAAATTCTTCCTTGTAGCTATTTTGAGTCAAATTTCCAGTGTGAACTACTAAATCGACATCAGTAAGTTTATTTATATTTTCAATAGCTTTATCAAAAACAATTGGTTTCTCTTGAGAAGTTTCTGAAACTAATGAATTTGATAATTGCACAAACCTACATTTAGGTTTTTTACTTTTTTTAAGCTCTAACGGAACATAATAATTAATCTCCCGAAAAATTTCTTTTTTGGAATTTGAATCTAAAACAGGTATTATCTTAAAACGAATCTTATTTTCTTCTATGTCAATAATAGAATAAGAAAATAAATCTCTATATCTTGTTTTGTTACAACAGAAAGTTCCCGCATTAAATATTAATAAATCTTTTTCGCTACTACTAACGGTATATAAATTAGCAATATGTCGATGACCATTTAAAACTAAATCTGCTTTTGCATCTAATAACATTTTAAGCATATCTCCTGAATCGTCTATTGCTGATCTTTCTTTTCCTGTATGAGGTATTGGGATAAGCTGGTGGTGAAAACAGACAATTTTAAATTTATCTTCCCTTTCTGGCGCTACTAATCTTTTCCGAACTGCTTCTCGAATATTATGATGGATTATACCACCTGGCAGATCTGGTTTCGTGCTATCTATTCCGATGACATACAATTCTTCATCTTCGAACTCATAATGCCTCCTACCAATCATTTCCTCGAATAATAAATATCCAACATTAAGACTATCATGGTTACCAATTATTCGCATAAAAGGGGCATCTGATATAGGTTTAAACTTCTCGAATTGTTCCATAGCGTATTCGTACTCTAATAAAGTCCCTGTATGGGTTATATCACCTAAATGAAGGAAAAGAGATACATCTTTAATTTTATTAATTTGTTCAATTCCTATATTATACGCATGAAGGTTAAAAGCTCCTTCCCAACGGGTTATATGAGTGTCTGAAACAATTACAAGTCTTTTCTTTTTATTAATTTTCTCTGAAATTTCCACCTTTAAACTTTTTTCTGTTATCATAATCATTCAATTGTTCTTCAATTTTGCAGGATGTCCCGAATAAATTAAATTTTCTTCTAAAACATCATCATAATTAGTATAAGAATGCGCTGATAATTTAGCATTCTTTTTAATTAAAGTACCAGGTAAAAGCACACATTTGGCTCCAATTAGAACATTATCTTCGACTACGATTTTCTTAAGAATAAAGTGGTCTTGTTCAATTCCAAAAGTAATCATTGTTGAATTCATTCCAATTATTACGTTCTTACCAATAGATACAAATTCAGATGATATCCAACTGTTATCACATATAACTTTTCTCCCAATTTTTACTCCAAAAAATCTGAGTGTAAACCTATTCTTAAACCAAGGAAAGGGATTCGTTGCTGTTATATATAATGGCCACTTTTTAATGATATTTCTTATGTTCCAATAAAGATAATCTTTATCTTTTATATCTCTCTTGAATAAGCCTTCTTTTGGATAATGTAATAAATTAGCCAATCTCAAAAAAAGACTGGAAAATAAAACTGCACTAAATTGAAGCAAGTAGATTAAAAGTAAAAAATTAAATGGTAATAATAGGAAAAAGATTAAAAATAATCCATTTCCCCAAATATAAATAAAATAATAATATTCAAAAATAGAACATGGAAAGAAACTTGTGATAATTATTAGAATATATAAGAATAAATACTTATTTCTAATCCTCTCATCAATTGGAGTTGGCGAGTCGCCTTTCAGACTAGCAGGTTGGAACATTAATTAATCCTCCTCCTTATTTGAATTATTTATCTTCTTCTTTATTTTTTCAGCTTTCTCCCGAGATTCTTCCAAACTTTGAATTGGAAGTTTAAAACTTGCAGGAGTACCAACGTGAATTAAGTCACTTTCTAATTCTTGTCCTATCCACGTATAACTATTTACCCCTAGTATAGCTCTATCTTGCATAATTGTCCCTGGAGCTACTATAGTATGTGGACCTACAACGCACGCCTCTCCTATTTTTACTCTTTTAATAAGTATTTTATCATGATAGATTAGGTGTGAAAAAATGCATATATTTAAAGAAGTCATCGTAAAGTTCCCTATTTCAACAAATAATGGGTCCACATATCCTTCATATAATACTACATTCTTTCCTACCTTAATGCCAAATAATCGATAAAAAACTATGTCCATCCATGGTAAGGGTAAAGCTCTAGCTAACCATAATGGAAAATAAGCAGCCCAAAATTTTCTGTGCGTATAATTCCATTGTTTACTCCTTCTTTCAAAAACACCCTCTTGAGGCGGCGATAACATATTTAATATTTTAAAAATTACTGCCGAAAACACAATCACCGTAAATGTAAACAGAAAAATATTTCCATATATATTCAAAGGAACTAATAACCAGTAATACCAAACCGGCGTTGGTTCAAGCGAGTAAAACTCAGATCCAGTTAGAAGGTAATAAATACTATTAAGAAACCAGAGATTTACTAAAATTAAAACAATCCCTCCTATAAATAATTGCAAAATGATAATCAACGTAAATGGAGTTTTATACACTCCTGAACTTGATATGAATTCAATTTCAGTATTAGTTTCGGACCCCTCTTCCATTTTTTTCACTTAGTTTCTATAAGGATAGTTTATAATATTATTGTTACCACAAGATAAAAAATATTTTATATCATAGTTATATTTTCCATATACCATAATTTAAATATTTAATACCTCATAAAAGAAACAAATAAAAAATAGATACCTTATATAATACTTAAAGTCTAAAAAATAATTTAATAAAAAAAATTCAAAAATTAAGATTTGGTGAATTAGTGTGACAATAGATTGGGCTAAAGCTGAAGAGCATCCTGATAAAAGTCAAAAGGTTGAAGGACGCTTCTTATTAGATTTAAGAGCAAAAGTCAATGATTTAGAAAAACAATTAAGTGAAAATAAAAGTGCTTTAAGCCGTACTCAAACTGATCTCAATTCAACTAAAGATGCTCTTGAAAAAACTGTTAATGAGCTTAATGGGACTAAAGAGACATTAGATAATACTAATTCTGAGTTGAATGAGACAAATGCGGCATTAGAAGATGAAAGAGCTCTTAGTAAAGAAAAAAATGATACTATCAGCAAGTTGACCTTTGAAAAAGAAAATTTAGAATCTGATCTTAGTAATAACAACTCAAAAGTAAGTGAGCTGGAAGAAAAACTATCTGAATTTGATTCAGCTAACTCTAGAATTGCTGAACTAGAAAGTCAATTGACTGAGGCTCAAAATAGTGGAGCATCAAGTCAAGATCAAGTTAGCCAATTAACATCAGAAGTTCAAGAATTAAATTCTAAACTTACAGCACTTCAAGAAGAAAACAATAATTTAAACGGACAATTAAGTGAATTAAACAATATGTTACTTCAGAAAGATAGTAAAATTAAAGACCTTTCAAGTGGTTTGGAAGAAAAGGATAAATTAGTTCAAGCTCAAACTGCTCATATAGAGGAGGTTGAAGGTGAACTTCAAGAATTGAAACCACCTGAGATGGGTGCGGGAGGATTTGCTAGCGACGAGAGAATTACTTGCCCGATGTGCAGTGCTGTGGGCGGAAAC
>JAEOSD010000165.1 GCA_016840545.1 Promethearchaeota archaeon | reverse complement strand
TCTTGTCTCAAAAATTCTGGAATTCTATCATCAGCAGCAGTAAATCCAGCCGCTTTATTAAAATCTCTTTCAGTTGTTATTACTTTCATTCCTAGCTCGGTTAAATCTACTTCTTTACCAAGAACGCCATTTACAGATTGTATCATTCCTTCTAATCCTTCGGGAATATCAAGAACGGCGAAGGCTGTGAAAAGACAATATCCTGTGGAATCAAGGTAAGCTGTGGCTACCTGTAGATTTCTAGACAATTCAGACTTATTTGTATCTCTTGGGTCAGCAGTTCCACCAACACCCATAATTTCTGTGGCGATCGCATAACCTGCTGTGTGATCTGCTCCCATTGGGGTTGTTGCATATGTAACTCCAATCCCTTTTATTGCTCTTGGATCATAAGCAGGGAATCCTTGACCCTTAACTGCTGGCACTCTAGTAACTCCGAATGCCTGACCTGTGAAAGCACAACCATTGGCTAAAATTCTCCCAGTCGGGGTTTTCTTGCGAATTTCATCCATTACTTTTAAGGCACCTTTACCATCTCCAAATTTTAGCATACCTCCTTCCATTGCCACAGCAATAGTATCACCTGCTTCAATTGTATCCAATCCAAGATCATTACAAGCACGATTCAGCTCACCTATATCATCAAGATTATAAATGCTACAGTTAGCTCCTAAAGCCCATACAGATTCATACTCAAGTACACCAACAGGATCCTTTCCACCAGGTTTAGTCCATACTTCTGAACATCGAATTACACAACCAGGATTACAATGATGAGGCCTTGTACCACCTCTTATTTTAATTTCCTCAGCTTTCTTTTCACCAGAAATATTAGCCGCTCTATCATCTTGACCGCTAGAGAAATTTCTTTGAGGTAATCCTCCAGCTTCATTTATTATATTAACCAAAACAGCAGTACCATAAGAAGCTAATGCACCATCTGGTTTTGTGACGTCATGTTCTGCAAGTGCTTTTCTTAATTTTTCTCTACCTTGATCAAAGAGTTCTTTATTCTTGATCTCAACTCCAGGAGCTCCAGTATCATCAACAACTATAAACTTCAAACCCTTTGATGCCATAACTGCACCAAGACCACCTCTTCCTGCGTACCTACTTGGCAAACCTTCAGGATCATTAAAACAGATTCCCGAAGCAGCACCCATTAACTCTCCTGCAATACCACAAGCACAAATGCTTACCCTATTTCCAAATTCTTTAAATAAATCTTTATACACTTGATATAATCCTTTTCCAACATATTTATTAGCATTAATGAATTCAACTTTATCTATAGAAATTTTAAGCATATGATAATCATCACCTTTAGGCTGACCCTCTACAATAATAGCTGCTATTTGCATTCTGGCTAATCTCTGTGGAAAATCTGTTCCAGCATTGGCTTCCTTTATCCCCCCCGTTAAGGGGGATTTCCCTCCAACTGAAATTCTTCCGGAAGTTGGGGCTACAGTACCAGTAATTATCCCTGGTGCAAATACTAATTTATTATTAGGACCGAGCGGATGACATGTAGGATCAACTTCTTTAGACACTATAGTTGAAGTTAATGCTCGACCACCTAAAGTAGCATAACTCTCTGGAAAATCTTCAAATGAAGTTTCAAGCTTACTCATATTAACTCTTAAAATTCTTTTTGGCAAAAATTTCACCTTTAAATCTTATTTTATTTTATTTAATTTATGTAAATTGTTAAATTAAAGTTGAAATTTACTTATATTTAATTGTATCTTTAAATTAGAATAACCTTCGATATGTACAGAGGGAAAGAACGAAGTAAAAAATTGAATTTTACTAATTCTAAACTTATTAAAATCTTTACTCAACCTTACATAAAACACAGTAATTTAATAAAACAGATTATGGAACCTAATTGATATCTGGGATAATTGCATTATTAGGGCAGTTTTTAAAGCATTTTAAACACTTGAAACAATTTGAAAGATCTTCTCTCCGAAATTCTATATATTCCTTCTTAGTGTTTTTGTCTTTTTTAAGTTCAAATAGGTTTTGAAAACAAAAATTTTCATCGATACAGAGTTTACATAAGCCACATTTTTCTTGATCAATGCGAAAACCCATTAATGTTCCTTCCTTGATGGAGATGACCTCGATGGCTCCATGTTCACAAACATCCACACATTTTAAGCAACCTTGACATTTATCGTAATCAACAAATCTTAGTGAATTCCCAAAGAAAATTGCTTTTGGATGGCAGCTATACATACATCGTTCACATCTTACACATAGCTGTGGATTAACGCTAATGGGAAATAGTTTTTCGTTATCTGTGATTATTACTCCACCATACTTGCTCAAACAAGCTATTAACGTGTAATTTTATTCATTATTGGATTTTTAAGAATATTAGAACTCTAATTAAATAATTATAGTGAAATTTCCACCTTTATATGCTTTTTTTCTCTAGGGATTCCTTTTAAAGCGTCCAAAAAACCTATGATGATATTAATGAGAACTTTGCTCATAATTGGATTTAACGGAATATCTTTATTATTAATTAGTAATTTTATCTCTTCCAGTTTTATCATCTATTTATTTTTATTGCTATTTTTTATTTTTATCATAAACTATGATTTTTTTAAAATTTTATTATTATAATATTAATCTCAAGTTAAGTTTTCTTAACAAAGAAATCAAGAGGGAATTATTTAAATTTATTGGGAAACAAATCTCATTTATTTTTGTTTTGTGATTATAGGAATTATAAGATGACTTGGATATATCTGATTATGAAAGATTTTCTGTTCTGCGATAATATAATCTCTAGGATTTTTTTCTCCACCTAAATTAGAATTAATATCAAACCTGGGAAAATTACTTGAAGTTATTTCTATTCTTATTCGATGTCTTTTTCTAAAATAATTTGAAGTGTTTCCTAAATCAATCTCAAATTTATAAATTTTGTCAGGTTCAATTAATGATGAATTTTCTTCACCATTTCTATACCTTGCTCTAATTCCGGCATCTAAAATGTTAATTGCTTTTCCTCGAGGATATACATCAACTAATTTTACCATAAAGTCAGTATCCTTTGCGGAAGAGGAAGCAAATAATATCATTTTTACTGGTCCAGTTATTTCAACTCCATATTCTAAAGGTTCGGTAGAATAGACTAGTACATCTTTTCTCTTTTCAGCATCCTTTTGATTTCGTGCGCCCTTTAATATCCCTAGATTTCTTCCTCCTTTTGTTAGTACCGGATTCATTGGGTCAAATTTATAGTTGTCTTGCAGTTCTTCAACCGGTTTATCAAAATCTAGTCTTCCATCGCCTCTTCTACTATTTGCATTCCCACTAGAATGAATATATAATTTTTTATATTTCACTTCGTTAGGAGGCCAATTATCTGTATATCTCCATTTATTTCTACCCATAACCCAATATTTAATGGATGGTTTTTCAATATCAGAAAGAGTATGCTTATCGCTCATCAACCAATATCTATTCCATGCTAAACTTAAAAATTCCTTGAAAAATTGTGCTATTCCCGCATTACTTATAAAACTTTCTGGATGCCCAATTGCTGCATGTGCCCATGATCCAATTAGCATTTTTGAATATTTCTTAGCAACTCCAGTAGCATTAGCTTTAATATCTAAAAATTCTTCTAATTGTTTTTCAAAAAACATATCCTGCCAACCGCTTAGCATGAACGCGGGCTGAGAGAATTTTTCAATATCCATCTCTAAGAATCCAGGCATTCTATGTGTGTCTTTTTCCAAACCCTGTGTTATTAAGAAATTGTTTAAAAATTTAAAATATACCTTTAAATTACGCTTCGAAGGATTAAAATTATTAATATTGTAATAGGCAACTAGAAGATCTTGGACTTCTTCAATAGATTTACCTTTTAACTGAGATAACTTCATTCGAGTTTTCCTTTTAAGAGGTTCATTGAATAACGCATACTTAGGATTTAAATACCTTTCTTGCATTAGATTTGTTAATTTATCTACATTAGGAGCATCCCGATGTGAGGTAATATTAACCATTATTCTATAAATAGAAGTTGTTAATGCGTGAATTTGGAGCCCTCCATTATTTTTCCATAGATTTAATGAGGAAGTAATAGCTGGAGCAATACAAGTTAAGTAATTATTATCCCATGATAAAGCCAATTGAGTTATACCAAAATAACTGGCTCCTCCCATACCAATCTTACCATTATACCAATATTGCTTTGAGATCCACTCAAGCGTTTCTAATCCATCATCTCTTTCAGTGAATAGGTAATAATTAAATCCACCCGAGTGACCTGTCCCCCTTATATCTTGTATGATCGCTACAAATCCATAAGCCGCATAAGCATATCCTAAAAAGCATAAACTATTTTTCCAATAGGGTAACCGCACTAATATTGTAGGACATTTACTCTTTTTCTTAAAAACCTCTTTTGGAATATAAACATCGGTAGCTAATCTTGTTCCATCTCTTAATTTTAACATATATTCAGGATATCTTTTAACCCCATATTTGGGAAATCCAGATCTTAAAATTATAGCTAAAATCTTAACTAAAGGCAAAGAGCCATGATCCCTAAAAATTGAATAGACTTTTTTAATGAATTTAGGAAAATTTGGCCTAACTACAACTTTTAAATAAGAAAAATTAGTTACGTAATTATTTTTCATTAAATTGATAAAAATATAATAGCTTAAAAAGTTTCAAAATAAAGAGGGATAGGTCTTATACAACTGGACTTGATAATGAAATCATTTTTTGCGTTAGAGTTTCAAAAACCAAATCAATATTTTTGCCTGTTTTTGAAGAACACTCAATTAATTCAAACAGGTTGTATTTCTTACCGTATTCATAAGCATACTCTCTTTCTATACTTCTCTTTCCTACTGATTCGAGATCTAATTTTCCTCCAACCAGTAAGATAGGCATATATTGTGTTTGAGCATCGGGACTCTTTTTTGCAATTTTTAACCAATCATCTAAATTTTTTAAACTGGAAAAACGAGAAATATCGTACATATATAACCCACCGGAAGCTCCTATAATATAATTGGGTAATAAGTTTTTAAATTGCTGTTCTCCAGCAAAATCCCAAATTTGTAATTGCACTCTTAAATTATTAAATTCTAAATTTTTGATGTAAAACTCCACTCCTATCGTCATTTTAAAGCTATCAGAAAACCTGCCAGAAATATAGCGATTTATTAATGTTGTTTTTCCTACACCTCCATCACCAAAAATGCAAATTTTAAATCTAAAAAACTTCATTTCAATTCAATCCTTTTTTTTTACCATTCAATTTTTTCAATATTGTATTTGTTTTCAAAAACAATTAAAAAAGAAGCACTTAATGCCTTATTTTGTTAATTCTTTCTAGCTCCTCAAACAATTTTTTATTTTCTCTTCTCAATGTCTCGATTTCTTTCATTAATGTATTAATTATTGAAATTACTTGTTCTTTTGAAAAGATATCATCATCACCTAATTCTTGAACATCAACACCCCGTATCTGTAAATCCTTATCTAAATAGAGTGTTGTTAATATATTTTTTAAATCTCCGTGTAAGAAAACATACGGAATTGGATATTTAGCATCTTCTTTCAGTAAATTGGCATTTAATACAACATCATGATTCTTGCCACAAATTCTACAGTTATAATGTCTCATAACGTGCTCAATGTCTTTACTCATAAAAAATTTATAAATTCCACAATTATAAATTTGCCTTATTCCAAAAGATTTAAATCGAATAATCAATCTTCATGTGTAAATCTATTATTGAATAAATTTAGAATCATTAAAACAATAATGAATTTAGTTCTTTTTACTTAAAAGCAACTTATCAAAATTTTTTAGCAGGCCCGGGGGGATGATTTCTCATAAAAAGACATTTCTTACGATTTGAACCCCCGATCGTCAGCTCTCCCCAAAAAGACAGTTAGGAGGCTGCCGCGATATCCATGCTTCGCCACGAGCCTAACTTGTTCTTCTTAATATTATTATATTAAGATTTAATAAAATAAAAATTTAGAGATGATGGCAATAAACTATTTAATCCCTTTAGTTCGTTATAATTTCTATAATAGAATATTTGT
>JAEOSD010000164.1 GCA_016840545.1 Promethearchaeota archaeon | reverse complement strand
TCAACCCACTCATCAATCGCTTCATTAATCTTATTATTATTTTCAAATCCAGTTGCTTTCGCAACTCTATATCCAAGTTCTTTATTAAATTTAGCGATATCCATAATAAAATCATGTTTAATTTTTATAAATATTCAAATTTAACAAGTAAATCCAAGTATTTATAATTGTTAATATTTAAAGTAAAGATTAAAATTATAGATTTTTATTAGTTTATTAAGCAAATCATTTTGATTATTTTTATATAGATAATTTTTATGTCGATACATCCCCTTTCTGAGAATGAACTTGAAAACTTAAGAAAAGCCATAGAAAAAAACGGTTGGCAGATTCATGGAAATATCCAGAATTATTTTAGATACAGTATCACAAAGGAAAAACTATTACTATTTACAATAAAATTTCCGGTCACTTTACCTGTAAGGATTAATATTCCATTTGAGGTAGTTAGTTTTCGAGTTTCTATAGCTTTTAAATTTTGGAATATAAATCAAAATATAAACAAGACAATTTTTTATTTTATGAAAACTCTGAGAGATTTAGCCTTAAGAGTCTCAATAGAACATAATTTTCAAATTAAAGGAAAGGAAAATAACTTACTTGAGATATTGAATCTTCTTATGCCGGAAATAATAAAAGATGAGAATGAGAAAACCTGGATAAACCGAATACGAATTTCTTTAGCAAATAAAAGGGAAAAATTTAAAGAATTTGATACTACTCGTCTTACAAGCATAGTTAATAGAATAAAAAACATAGGATTAAATCCTACATTCAATTTACCGTGGGAGTTAAGTAATGGGGTACCAAAACTCAGAGCTTCTGAAACTTTATTTTTCTCAAATGATGAAAAATTTGATGAATTCTTTATTCTAGAGAAAGGTTTTTTTACATATTTTAAAGACTTGGAATATAATAAGTTTTATATTCGATCTTCTTTTGATTGCTACACTCCATATATTTTGAGTAACACTTTTGATGATACAGATTTTAAATTAGAGGAGATTATAGAAAATTGGATAAAATTTTCTAGAATGATTTTAAATTCCGTTTTAGAGTTAATCTCTTCAGCAAATTTCCTTAAAAATGACTATATAACTTTTAAACCAGTAAGGGAATTAGATTCTAGGGATTATGAATTAGATCAAAATAATTTTCCATTTTCTCCCCTTCATTATGAGAGTTCTATTTCAAAAGGAGAATTATATCCAATTCATAACGATCTTCTTAATTCTCCACCTATTAATTTTGAAGTTATTGAATCTCTAAATACATACACAGAAGCAGAAGAATTAATAAAAAATTATCGATTTAATGAAGCGGCAGAATTATTAAACAATTCTTTAAAGATTTTTAATAAAAATCGGCAAAGGAAAATTATTGTTTCAATTCTACTTAAACTGAGAAAAATTGCTTCACTTTTAAATCAAAGTGATATTGCGCTCAATTATTTACAAAATGCTCTCGGTGTAGCTAAATCGGGAGAAGTACCTATAGAATATATTATTAAGATACATTATAAATTAGGGAAATCGTATTATAACAAACAAGATTTTGTTAATGCCATGAAACATTTTAACATTATTATTAGTTTCTTAAAAAAAGAGGAACAACACTCAATAAATACAGATGTTTTTTTGGGTATGGCTTATCTTTATATAGGATTAATAAATCTGGAACAAAACCAACTAGCTCAGTCAAAAAATAATTTCAAACAAGCTTTTCAATTAGGTAATAGTTCTATCAAAGTTAAGCTAAATTATTATTTACTCCGAGCAAAACAATATAAAACTACCAATAAGATATCTCAAGCGCAAAAATTATTAAGATCTGGGATAGAAGCTGTAGGATTAGATTTTAAAGATGAGAAATATGAATATCTATTTTTTGATCTAGTTTTAGAATTAGCAGAATTTTATGTTCATCAACGTGTTGATTCACGAAAAGCGCTGTTTTTATTAAAAAAAATTGAAAGTCGCCTAGCTCTCAATGTCAAAGAGATACCTGGAATTAAAAGAGCTATGAGATGGAATTTGTTAATGTGCGATTTTTATGACATTTTAGCCAGAGATAGTAATAACTCTACTTATTATTATAAACAAAGTCAGATTTTAGTTAATCAACTTAGGAAAATTGGGGTACTAGATTAAATATAATAAAAAAAAGTAAACTAGCGTGAAAAAGAGGCACGCTTAGCGCCAAGTGAATCAGTTTGACCCCCATATTTACCCTCTCCAACCCTTTTAACATATAAATTTCTGAAGCGGATTCTTGGAGGTTTTTTCTTTTTAGCATTAACCCCTGTCCGGTCTATTTTGGGAGTTTGTTGCTTTACCTTTCCAGCTTTTGTCAATGATCCGTGCGAACCAGGAATATCACATCAACTCCATATTACAGTTATATTAATATATTTATAATATTAAAAAATAATCCAAACTCTTAAATTTTGTTATAATTCTAAATTATAATTAATATAAAAATTGGACTCCACTTTTTTTATAGTGGTTTAATTCAATCTTTTAAATATCAGTAAAATATTAAATTTATTATATTAAATGAGTTAATATGACCGAAAAAGAACCTAATAATTTAAATTCTAAATCTAAAGACTTTATTGATCAAAAAATTCAGTATGGAGAATCTCAAATTAATTGTTTTGCTTGTGGGGAAAAAATAAATGTTGGGACTAAAATATGTCCTTATTGCAATACAAAACAAGAATCAATAACTTCTTAATAGAAATGTTTTTTGGTAATCAAAATACTAAAAATCTAGTATATTAATAATTTTTCCTTGAAATGATTGATATGAGTTACAGAAATTATAGTCGAAAAACAATTTCAATAATCTGTATTTTTGTGTTTGCAATTATAGTAGCCATTTTTATAATTGGAATCAACTTTTTTGATATTAGTCTAATTTTACCGACTGTAATTCCTTTAATTATAATTTCAATAATTGTAATAATCGTCATTCGATTTTCATGGGAATCTCAGAAATACTGCCCGCGATGCAATATACCAATTAGCGTTTATTCAGAATATTGTAGAAATTGTGGATTAAAGCTTATTACTTTGTGCCCAGATTGTAATAAATACCTTCGGATCGGAACAAACTTATGTAATAATTGTGGTCATAAGTTTGATTTTTTTGACGAGTCTAAAGAAAAACCTGAGTTTGAAATAGTACAAAAAGGTTCCCCCGCACCTGAACAGGCAAATTTCTGTCCTACTTGTGGTGCTAATCTAAAGAACACTGAAAATCTTAGATTTTGTGAATTTTGCGGTGCGAGATTGAAAAAATAAGAAATCCCTTTTAAAATAGACAAAAAAAAGTATACTCAATTTTATTGTGCAAAATGGGTTAAGAATTGAATAACCTCAAATTATATCATTAATTACGAAAAATATAAATTTAGTATTTCATCTAAATTATATATTTACACCCTCTTTAAGGGGACTTGGCGTAGCCCGGTAGCGCGACAGGCTCCAGATCCCGTTAGCAAAGCGCGCAGAAACCTGTAGATCGGGGGTTCAATAAGATGTTTGGATTCCAAATACGTTGAAAATCCCTCAGTCCCCACTTTTTTTTACCCAAAAACCTCGAGGTGGAGTATTGATATTAAGTCTATTAATACACTTTACAGTCTACTTGCTCATAAATTTATTACAATTATTCGGATCAAAATATTTGAAATTTTATTAGATAAAGAAGATTAGATTATTTTGATTTCAAATGGTAAATATACAACATGAACTATTACGAGAAGATTTAGATTTAGAGGAAGCTGAGCATCTACAAATAAAATACTATTCTATAATACAAAAACAAGAAAATGCCCCATATAAATATCCCTCATTGAGAACTTTAAAAAGGGTTGTAGGTGTGGACATATCTTATTATGAATGGAAAGGTGAAGAGTTTGGTGTATCCTGTGCTGCTCTATGGGACATCTTCAACGAAAAGTTGGAATATTGTACACTTGTAAAGGATAAAATCAAATTTCCGTATCATGCGGGCTTTTTAGGGTTTAGAGAATGCAATTTACTTGCTCAAGCTATTAAAAAACTTCCAAAAAATTACGATCTTATTATGTGTGATGGCCATGGAATAATCCATCCAAGAAGATTTGGTGAAGCAGTTCAATTAGGATTTACTCTAGATACACCCACAATTGGTATAGCGAAAAAATCGTATATAGGGTATTGCGAATGGAGCTTATTAAAAAGGAAGAGGGGAGATAAAAAACCTGTCTTAGCTTATGAGCCAAATCTAAGAAAAAAATCTAAACAAGAAATGTTAGGCTATGCTATATGTTTAAATGATAATATGAAACCAGTCTTTATAAGTGTGGGATACAGAACTACATTAGATTTAGCAATAAAAATTGCATTAAAAACGACTTTAAAGCATAGACAACCTGAACCACTTTATTTGGCTGATCATCTGTCAAAAGAAAAAGTAAAAGAAATTCTTTCTTCTTAATATATTACGCAGATGCATATCTATGAATTATAATTTTTCGTGAAAGGCTTGTTTCACGAAGTTCTGTAAGTAAGTTTTAATTGAAAATAATGCAAGACGAGTATTTTATATATTATTTGGTTTAAAATCTACAAGTGAAGATCCACAATATATACAGTATCTATGCTTGATATCATTTTCATTGTGGCAATAAGGGCACATAAAAGATCCACTTATCGTTTTAACACGAATTTCTGGCTTTTTAAGTTCTTTAAATTTAGAAGGTTCATATTTTCTTTTTCTTCTTAAGATTATATACAAAATTAATGAAAATCCAATCAATATTGATAAAGCTCCAACTGCGACACCTATTATGATAATAAGACTATTATCAGGTGAAATATACGGTGGACTACTTTTTTGAATAATCACTTCCTCGTAATCTTCGTTACCTGCCTTATCCCTCACGTAAAATCTGATTGTAATGGCCCCATTCGGTGCGAAGTTCCATGCAATTGAATCAATAAACCCAGAATACTCTGAAATATTATAAGTAGTTAATCCACCATCGATGGTATACCACATAGCATCAATATTAAGCTCATCAACAGAAATATTAAAGCTTGGAGGCATGGTTGTAAATTCCTCACCAAATAAAGGAGAATTAATAGTAATTACTGGATCTGTAATATCTTTATTAATGGTAATCTCATCATAATTCAAACGTCCAAGTGAATCATTTACATAGAACCGAATTGTAATTGCCCCCTCACCTCGGCCATCCCATTCGGTTTGATTTATGGTCCCCGATGATCCCGTGAAAATAATATTTGTCCCACCACTATCTAATGTATACCATGTAGTAATTTGATAGAAAGCTGTTATCGAAATACTAAAAGAGGGGGCAATATTACTATAAAATTCATCAATTGAAGGTGTTATAATGTTAATGGATGGGGGGGGAGTATTAATTGAAAAATATCGAATCTCTGATTCATGCATAGTTCCTAAAGAATCATTTCCAAACACTTGAATATTGTGAGCTCCATTTGCCGGTAAAGGAAATGTAGAGTCCCCCAATATTGTCTTATTGGTTAGTCTATCTAAAGAATAGCCCATCCAATCCGGGGTAAGATTCGTATCAAGGCTCAGCAATAATCCTTCGATGAAGTTATCTCCAATATTGTAATTAGGATCCCATGAGAATCCTACAGCATCAATATAACATCGATAATTTGCATCACCACCACGAGTGAAAAAATACGCTTGAGAGACATTATCAATGGCATTTTTGAAAGGAAAATCGCCAAACTCTTCACCGTTAACAAAAAATCTCCATGTTTGCTGTGCTAATCCATGGTAATTTCCTGTGGAACATTCAAACTCGACTTTTATGTGGTACCATCTATTGTCATACACTATCTTAGATGTATCATGCCATCCTGTATTATCCTCATATCTAATTTTATCTTCATCAAGGTCAAGCCACCCAATACCAGTCTGATAGACACCACCTGCATGATCATCCATTAATGTAAATTGATTAGCCTTTGTTACATCATCTGACATTATCCAATACTCTACAGTCCCATAGGTTTGCAGTGAAAACGAGCCGTGTAATTCATCATGATTCGTATTAATGCCATCATACAATTCTACTACTCTTTGGTGGTTATTCATTTTGTCCTTTACAGTTACATA